>JBBPIG010000021.1:111289-124813 GCA_038040445.1 Acidobacteriota bacterium
GAAGCGCAAGCGCAGGCCGATGGCAGAGTTAGAGAACTCCAGGCGCGGACTGATGCGTCAATTCGAGAACTGGCAGAAGCGCAGACGCGGACTGATGGAAGACTTGGAGAACTCCAGGCGCGGACTGCGGATTCATTCAAAGAACTAGCAGAATCGCAGGCGCGGACTGAGGCATCAATTCGAGAACTGGCAGAATCGCACGCGCGGACTCAGGATTCACTCAGAGAACTAGCGGAAGCGCAGACGCGGACTGAGACTCGGCTGTCGGGACTGGCTGGCGGTCATGAGCGCACGGATGAACGGCTCAACCGGCTCATCGACGTTGTGGATCGCTACACAAGGAAAAGCACGGACGGAGATTCTACGTGAGAGAGCAGAAAGCAGCACTGCTTGTATCGTGCTACGAGCTGGGTCATCAGCCTGCGGGGATCGCCATGCCGATGGGGCTTTTGGCGCGCGCAGGCTATGCCGCCGAAGCGATGGACGTTTCGGTCGAAGGCTTCGACCCGGACAAAGTTAAGCGCGCACGCTTCGTAGGCATCTCCGTTCCGATGCACACCGCATTGCGGCTGGGTGTCCGGGTGGCGGAGGAGATTCGCAAGCTCAACCCAGAATGTCACATCTGTTTCTATGGTCTCTATGCGTCGCTCAATTCGGATTACTTGCTCAACACAGTTGCCGACTCGGTGATCGGCGGAGAGTTTGAAGAAGCGCTCGTCCAACTCATAAGAGCGGTTCAGTCCGGAGCGCCGATCGACATCAAGGAAGTTAGCACTCGAATCCGCGCATCGAAGCCGGTGCTCGCGCGGCTCAACTTCGCAGCGCCCGGCCGCAGCGCGCTTGTGCCGCTCGAGCACTACGCGCAGCTCGAGTACAACGGCGAGCTACGGCTCGTGGGTTATGTCGAAGCGAGCCGCGGGTGCTTGCATCACTGCACGCATTGTCCAATACCATCGGTTTACAACGGGCGCTTCTTCGTAGTGCCAGAGGACATTGTGCTCGAAGACATTCGCGGGCTCGTAGCTTCCGGCGCCCGGCATATTACGTTTGGGGACCCGGATTTTTTGAACGGGCCCGGACACTCGCTTCGCATCACCGGCGCGATGCACGAAGAGTTTCCGGAACTCACTTTTGATTTTACCGCCAAGGTCGAGCACATCCTCAAACACCGCGAGCTGATTCCTGAGTTCGCGCGGGCCGGCTGCATTTTTGTTGTGTCGGCGGTTGAGTCGTTGAGCGACACCGTCCTTGAGCATCTGGACAAAGGTCACACGCGCGAGGACGTTATCGAAGCGCTTCGGATACTGCGCGGAGCGGGCATCGTCTTGAGGCCGACATTCGTTTCGTTCACGCCGTGGGCAACGATCGACGACTACATAGACGTTCTAGAGTTTGTAGAATCGCAGGTCTTGATCGATCACGTGGACCCGGTTCAGTACAGCATCCGGTTGCTTGTTCCGCCGGGCTCGCTGCTGTTGTCGCAGCCAGATAGTTATCGCTGGCTGGGGCAGTTGGTTCAAGAGTCGTTCTCCTACGAGTGGGCGCATACCGACCCGCGTATGGACGAATTGCACAGGCGAGTGAGCGCGCTTGTCGAGCAAGCGGCTGGCAGAATCGAAGACCCGGTCGAGACGTTCTACAACATTCGCGAATTGGCGCTCTCAGCTCGAGGTGATGCGCCAGCGGTTCGACTTGCGCTGCCGGCCGACCCTTCGCGGTTGCGCCCGCCGCGACTAACTGAAGCGTGGTTCTGCTGAGCGGAGCCAACGCGGGACCAGTTTGGTCCCCTTGAAAAAAGAGCGGGGATGTAGGGCGCAAGAACAATCTATCGGTGGAAACTCCGGGAATACCACCCACTGGCAGTGGGTGGTATTCCCAGAAGTTTCATAGTCTCTCTCGGAGGTGGTGCGCGAAAACCTGACGCGCACCCGATTGTCAGGCCCGCATGGATATCTGCTCGGAGAATCGTCTATAATCAAACCCGAAAGAAGAAGACCAAGACAGGAGCACTATCATGAGTTCACCCCTAGCGATTCAAATCAAAGCTGAAGTAGATCGGAACGACATTCACGTGTGCCGCTTCACGGTCGATCGGCCCGTGCATGAAGCGTCTGCCGTCTTCTACACACCTGAAGAAGCGAAGGACAACGACCTGGCAGATAGGCTGCTCAAGATTCCGGGCATCATGAAGGTCGAGCTCAACAACAATCTGGTCGACGTCACTCAAGGAGGCGCGGAAGATTGGCGCCAGTTGGGTAAGCGTGTCGGCACAGTCATCCGGGCCTCTTTGAATCCCGCGCCGGAGATTCCTGAAGGCGATCGACTGCCCCCCGAGCACGTGAGGTTGAGGGTACAGCAAGTCCTCGACGAGATGATCAACCCAGGAGTGGCTGCCCACGGCGGGTTTGTTGAATTGCTTGATGTTCAGGACGACAACATATTCATCCGAATGGGCGGCGGGTGTCAGGGCTGTGGCGCGGCGGATGTTACTTTGAAGATGGGTATCGAGCGATTGATTCGCGAGCAGGTGCCTCAAGTCCGCGAGATACTCGACACCACCGATCATGGTTCGGGCACGAATCCTTTCTACGCTCCGTCGAAGTAGCATGAGCCACTGCGAAGATTCGACCGCGTTCTTACGAGGAGTCGCTTTCGTGGAGGTTGCGCTAACAAGAGTCCGAATTCTGTTTCTCTGTGCCGCGGCATTGCTGTTTGTAGCCACGCCAACCGTTTCGGGGCAGCAACCCGAAGAGACCATACCGTTTGAGACCATCGTCAAATACGTGACCGCGGGTCCGCTTGAACCGGGGAACTCCTCGGTTATCTACTTGGTGACAGACAGACGAGAGTGGAAAAGGGTGTGGAAACTGGCGCATATCACATTTCCAGCCAGACCCCCGCTGCCAGAGATAGACTTCACCACGCGGATGGTGCTAGCCGTCTTTCACCACTACACCGGCGGATCCTGCACCACATCGATCGCGAAGATAGCCAAAACAGAAGATGGGCTTCAGATATTTGTAAGAGAAACGTGCCCGGGCGCCAGTTGTGGACCGCAACCGGCCAATGTCTCGAAACCACTGGAGATCGTCGAGATTGAGAGACTCGGCAAGAGTATTAGAAAGAAGGTTCCTGATTTGATCGTGGACCACCGGGCCGTAGAGTGTGAACCGCGGAACCAGGCTGCGCATCGATCAGTGCGCGACAGACGCTGCACCTAGCCAAAAATATCCTTTACCTTGTCCACAATCCCCCGGTCCTGATGGCCGTCGGCTTCGAGGCCGGCGAGTTCTTCCAGCAGCCGCCGCTGCTCGCGTGAGAGATTCGTTGGTGTAATGACGCTGACTGCGACGTAGAGGTCGCCGCGCCCGCGCCCGCCAAGAACCGGCATTCCCTTCCCTCTGAGCCTGAACACGCTGCTGCTCTGCGTGCCCTCGGCAATGCGCAGACTCTGTTCGCCTTCAAGCGTAGGAACAGTGACCTCTGCTCCGAGCGCGGCCTGAGCGAAGGAGATCGCGATAGTGCAATACAGATTTGCGTCGCGGCGTTCAAAACGCTGGTGCTCCTTCACGTGCACGATGACATATAAGTCGCCGCGAGGCGCCCCTAACTCGCCGGCCTCGCCTTCTCCGGCTATGCGCAAGCGCGAGCCGTTATCGACACCGGCGGGAATTTTGATCTCGAGCATTTTTTCCCGCTCAACTCGGCCTTCGCCTCGGCACCCTCGGCACACATCCTTGATTACCTTGCCGTTCCCGCGGCACGTCGAGCAGGTGCGGCTGACCGAAAAGAAACCCTGCTGATATCGGACCTGTCCGCTCCCCGCGCAAGCGGAGCAGCGCACAGGTTGCGAGCCTTCGGCCGCGCCGCTTCCCCGGCAGACCTCGCAAGTTTCGAGCCGCGGAACGCGTATCTTAGTCTTCAATCCGTCGGCGGCTTCTTCGAGTGTTAGGTCTATATCGTATCTGAGGTCCGAGCCCCGGCGGGGTCCAGCTCGCCGGGTATTTCGACCGCCGAACATGTCCCCAATGCCGAACATATCGAAAAGGTCTTCGAATCCCGGGAATCCCTGGCCGAAGCCTGTTCCCGCTGCAGTTCCCGCTCCAACTCCCGCGTGACCGAATCGGTCGTAGCGGGCGCGAAGCTCAGGCTGCGAGAGGACTGTATAGGCCTCGTTTAACTCTTTGAAGCGCTCCTCGGCTTCGCGGTCGCCGGGATTCTTGTCGGGATGGCATTTGATCGCGAGGCGCCGGTACGCTTGTTTGAGCTCTTGATCGGTCGCCTCGCGGCGAGCGCCGAGTATCTCGTAGTAGTCGCGTTTGCCGCTCAAATCTGGTTCCTAGTTCTCGTACTGGTTTCTGGTTTCTAGTTTCTGATTTGTGGTTTCTTGTTAACCCAGGAACCCGAAAACAAGAAACCAGAAACCAGAAACTAAATAGGCAACCGATTATAGCAAACTCTACAACACCTCTGACAACGGCGCGGTCTCGTCTTCTTTGTCTTCGGGACCGGATGCAAGTCCGGTCGGCCGGAACATCGCGTCGGTGATCAGCCGAGCGGATCTTTCGAGTTGTTCCAGCGTGTAACGCATCTCGGTTGAGTCTTCTGACGCGAATGTGTCTCTAGCGTGTTCGATGGTGTTGCGCACGAATTCCTGGTCGTTCGACGTGAGCATCCACCCAAATTCGGTGAAAGACCGCACCGTGTTTTGAAGCAACCCTTCGAGGCGGTTTCGCACGATTATGATTTCCTTCTGCCGGCGATCCGTCTCGACGTTACGATTCGCCTCTTCAATGAGGTCGTATATCTCCGAGGCCGACAGCCCCGACGACGGCGTTATACGCATCGCCTGCTCGAGGCCGGTCATCTTGTCGCGCGCAGAAACAGAAACGATACCGTCTGCGTCCACCTCGAAACTGACTTCGATCTGAGGCAGCCCGCGCGGAGCGGCCGGTATGCCGACTAGCTCGAAGCGGGCGAGGCTGCGGTTGCCGGCTGCGATGTCGCGCTCACCTTGCAACACGTGTACTTCTACAACCTGCTGATTGTCGGCGACCGTTGTGAACACGAGGCTCTTCTTCGTCGGTATGGTCGAGTTGCGATCCAGAAGCTTGGTGAACAATCCGCCGCGTGTTTCGATGCCCAGCGATAGCGGGATCACGTCTAACAGGATCAGGTCCTTCACATCGCCCGCCAGTACGCCGACTTGAATCGCCGCGCCGATCGCCACGACTTCGTCCGGGTTGATCTCGATTGAAGGCTCGCGCTTAAAGATTTCGCGCACGCGGCTGATGATTATCGGCGAACGAGTCTGGCCGCCTACGAGCAGCACCTTTGTGATCCGTTCGGGACCCAGCTTGGCGTCTGCAAGCGCTTTCTGGCACGGCTCGATTGTGCGCTCGACCAGATCGAGGACAAGCTCTTCAAACTTTGTCCGAGTGAGTGTCTTGTTGAAGTGTTTGGGGCCGGTCGGGTCGGCGGCGATGAAGGGCAGGTTCAGTTGAGACTCGGTCGCGGTGGAAAGCTCACACTTGGCGCGCTCAGCCGCTTCCTTCAGCCTTTGAAGCGCGAGCCTGTCGGGACGCAGATCGATTCCGGTTTCCTGCTTGAAGGTCTCGATCATCCAATCGACAATGCGCTGATCGAAGTCCTCGCCGCCCAGAAATGAATCCCCACATGTCGACAGCACCTCGAAAACGCCGTCGGCCATCTCCATTATCGAGACATCGAATGTGCCGCCGCCCAGATCATACACCGCGATTCGCTCATTCTCGTGTTTGCCAAGCCCGTAGGCAAGCGCGGCGGCCGTCGGTTCGTTGATTATGCGCTGAACGGTCAGGCCCGCGATCTTACCCGCGTCCTTCGTCGCCTGCCGTTGAATGTCGTCGAAGTAGGCGGGCACCGTTATGATGGCTTCTGTCACTTCGTCGCCAAGAAACTCCTCCGCCGCCAGCTTCAGGCGTTGAAGCAGGATCGCGGATAGCTCGGGCGGCGAATGATCCCGGCCGCGCACTCGCACCCGACAGTCGCCGTTTGCCGCTTCAGTGATTTCGTACGAGCACACCTGACAAGCGCGTTGAACTTCCTGCGAGTCGAACTTGCGGCCCATCAGTCTCTTCACGGCGTAGATGGTATTTGCAGAATTCGTTATTGCCTGGCGCTTGGCTATTTGACCTATCAATCGCTCGCCCTTCTCAGTGAAAGCGACCACCGACGGCGTTGTCCGGCCGCCTTCTTTGTTCGGGACAATTTGAGTCACGCCACCTTCCAAGATCGCAACGCATGAGTTTGTGGTGCCGAGGTCTATTCCGATAACTTTGCCCATGAGATCGCCTCCTAATCCATACAAAAACCGAGAAGGTAAAAGGGGTCGGATTGATTGATAGGGGCGGGATTGACGGTTCCAGGTTCAGGGTTCCCGGTTCCGAGTTAGTGATCCGGCATGCGACCCGGAACTCGGAACCCTGAACTCTAAACCAACTACTTTTCGGGGCTGGAGGCGACCTTCACCTTTGCCGGGCGCAACAATCGGTCGCCGATTTTGTATCCGCGCTGAAACTCCGCGATAACCGTATTCTCTTTGTGCTTGTCGGTCGCCTCAGTCGTCACCGCTTCGTGAACGTGTGGATCGAAAGTCTTCCCGACTGCGTCAACGGCCTCGAGTCCGAACTTCGACAAGGCGTCGGTAAACTGCTTGTGAATCAACTCGACACCGTGCCGCAGCGCTTCGGCATCGCCTTCACTGCTTTCGAGGCTCGACAGCGCTCGCTCAAAATTATCGACCACCGGTAGGAACTGCAACAGCACATCGTCCCGACCGCGCTGATAAAGTTCGCCGCGTTCGCGCTCGATCCGCTTGCGATAGTTCTCAAACTCAGCCTGCCGTCTGAGCAACTGATCATACAGCGAAGCCTTCTCCGCCATCAGCGCGTCGACCTGGGTTTGCAGTTGAGAGCTGAGGTCTTGCTGAGGCTCGTTTGGTTCAGGGGCATCAACTTCTTCCGCTACCGCTGCCACGCTTTGCTGCTGATCGGTTTGTTCAGCCGCCCGCTCCGGTTTATCAGATCCCTCTTCCGAGTCCGTTTCGTGCCTCTCTTCGCCATCGAAGCTAATCGGTATCTCCCGTGCCACGTTCTTCTTATTTCGCATTTTCCTTTTCTTGGATCTTCCCGCCGTTCGATCGACTTGCGAGGAATTAGAGCGTTCTAGCCGAACCTCCGTCGAGTGCGCGCTCGAACAACCTCGCAATATAGTCCACTATTGCGATCAGCCGGTCGTATTCGAGTCTGGTCGGTCCCACTACGCCGATGCTGCCCACTGCGGCGCCTCCGGGATAAACGCACGGCGAAGCGATCACCGTGCAGTCGCGCAGATCGGCAAATCGATTCTCGCTGCCTATGCGCACCGCCACCGCCTCGCGCCGAGCGCTGTCTATGCACTCATTCAAAATCTTCACAATGCGGCTCTTCTGCTCAAACATCTTAAACAGCGCTCGAATGCGCTCGGTATCCGCGAAGTCGGGCTTCGATATAATGTTCGAAGCACCCTCGATGAAGACGTCGGGCTGATCACCTTCCTGCAAGCTCTGGCTGCAAAGCAGCACCGCGTTGCGCAGGAACTGATCATAGAGCGCCTTCTCTTCACTCATCCGAAGCAACAACTCGTCGCGAACCTCCGCCAGCGTCGAGCCGTAAAAGTTCTCGACCAGATAACGCGAAGTTGAATTCAACTCGTCCTGCGTGAACTCAGCCTCAATGCGAATCACGCGGTTCTGCACGCGGCCCGCGCTGGACACTGTAATGACGAGGATTCGCGAGTCTGGCAGCCGAACGAATTCGATGTGATGAAGTATGTCCCTCGAGCTGGAGGGCGGCACCACTATCCCGACGTTATCGGACAACTGCGATAGTAGCAGGCTCGTGCGCTCCATTAGGAGTTCCGGATCCGCCAGCGACTGCTCATCGAGCAAACGTTCATTTATTCGCGCCGCATCAGAACGTGAAAGCTTCGTCGAGCCTATGAAATTGTCAACATAAAACCTGTAGCCCCTGTCAGTGGGCAAACGCCCCGCCGACGTGTGTGGGTGCGTCAAATAACCTTCGTCTTCCAGCTCCGCGCAGATGTTGCGAATCGTAGCGGACGACAAGTTCTCGCGCGACTGCTTGGCCAGCGCAAACGAACCAACAGGCTGACCAGTGGCGATGTGATCCTTCACAATCGTCGCAAATATCTCGCGCTTGCGGTCGTCAAACCTGTTGCCGCTTCTCTTTGTCATATCTTCTTAACAGGGGCAGGCCCGAATGGAGATTCGAGGCCAACTTAACATCGCCGCCATACCCTGTCAATAATAATGCCCCGCAAGGGTGGGCCCGCGCAAGCTTTGATTTTGCGTCCCATTTCAAAACAGGTGGCGTTCTTTTGCGCACACCTCAGAACCTCGACAATGTCTTGAACGCCGAGTCCCCAACGCTTGACAACCCAGGTCTGTTTCTATAGGTTTAATCTTTTCTGCAGAGCCGTTTATCGAGGAGTGTAGAAACATGAAGCGGACTTTTCAGCCCAACAACCGCCGTCGCGCCAAGACGCATGGCTTCCGCGTGCGCATGAGCACAAAGGGCGGGCAGCTCGTGCTCAAACGGCGCCGAGCCAAGGGGCGCAAGCGGCTTACACCTGCGCACTACTAATCAAGCCATGAAAGACGATTGATGGGTTTGGGTTCATCTCAGCGTTCATCCTTTCAGTATGGGTGAGGTATCCGAAAACTTTCCTAAGACGGACAGGATCCTCCGGCGAGACGTGTTCCGCCGCGTATACGAAGAAGGCCGAAAAATACAATTCAAATATTTCACCGCGTTCGTGCTCGCTACACAGGCTGGCACAGTTCGCATCGGAATCACCGCGACTCGAAAGATCGGAAACTCCGTTGAGCGTAATCGCGCAAGACGCCTGGTCCGTGAAGCGTTCAGAAAAAACAAATGGCTAGCGCCACATGGAGTTGATATAGTCATTAACGTAAAGCATTCTTTGGTGGAAGCTGATTACCGCGACTTTGAGGGTGAATTCATCACATTTCTACAGAGGGCGGGCGAGAAGTGAAGGTCGTTCTGATTTTTTTCATACGCTCCTACAGGTTGCTCATTTCGCCGCTCCTCCCGCCGTCGTGCAGATTCACCCCCACTTGTTCTGAGTATGCAATGCAAGCTATCAAGAAATACGGCGCGGTGCGCGGCGTTTACCTGGGGGCGCGGCGGCTCCTGCGATGCCACCCGTTTCACCCGGGCGGATATGACCCTGTACGGTAGCAAAGGACGGGCGGACACTCCGCCTGATGTGATTTGATGGATCGATCTCGTCTCATAATGGCGTTAGCTCTTTCGCTTGCCGTGCTAATGTCGTGGCCTCTGGTGATGCGTTATCTGGCGCCGCCGCCGATTGAAGAGCCGCTTCAGATTGAAGAAGCTCCACCGCCTCGAGCTACAGCGAATCCGCAGCAAGCTCCCGTGCCAGCCACCCGGAATGTGCCGGCGCCGGCGCTCGCTGCCTCACAACCTAAAACGCAAGTCCAGACTACTCAAGTTGCGCCCCGCGATATTACGATCACCTCCCTGGGGGAAAGCGGCAGTGCTTACTGGCGCGCTACGCTTTCGAACAGCGGCGCCGTGGCGAAATCATGGATTCTACTAAAGTACAAAGAGGACGGCGTCGAACGCGATCTAATCGGAGCAGATGTCAACGAGCTTCAGCTCATCCCGGAGCATATACCCGACGGGCTGAGACCGCCTTTGAGCCTCCGCACGCCCTGGTCCCCTGAGCTCGCATCGCAGCTCAACCGCGTCAACTTTCAAATCGAAGGCTTAGGTCCCAACGACAAAGAAGTCACGCTCCGTCCTGACGAGTCTCGCACAATCATTTTCACCTACACTTCGCCCTCGGTCACCGCGACCAAGTCGTTCACCTTCCACGGCGGCAGTTTCGTGTTCGATGTGAAGGCAGAAGTGAAATCAGCCGGGGTGGATCAGCCGGCTGAAGTCGTTCTAGGCCCGCGCTTCGGAGATCAGAGCGACAAGCAGACATCAAGTTACAGCACTCCTCCTTCAGTTATCGCCTATACCCGAGACGGCAGCCGCCAGCAGATTCTCGGATCGAGCATAACCCCGCCGTTCGCGACGATCACTGCCGTGGATGGAAATCAAATCGACCTCGATAAGCCGCTCCCGGACGGCGTAGCGGAGATCAAGGTCGTCGCCGACAAAGGCGCGGCGTTTATCGGCTACGCGCACGTGATGAATCGTGAAGCAAACGGCCAGCGAATTACGCTCGATTTGCTACCGGCCGGAACGTCGAACGGCCACAGCGTCGCGCAGGCGGTGGATACGCTCAGGCACCTGTATAGTTGGGCAGGAGTCTCTGACCATTACTTCGCTATGCTCGCTGTGCCGGAATCGAATCAGCCGGTTCCTGAGATCACTCTGACCAATTTTCAGGTGAAGTCCAATCACGAGGAAACGCCGGTTGATTATCCTTCTGCAGCCATACCCGTCAGCTCGACTTCGGCTCTTCACATCTTTGTTGGGCCAAAGGACCGCGAGTTGTTGGCGACAGTCGGCCAAGAGTTGGGCGCGAATCTCGGCGCGCTCATCGACTACGGACTGTTTTCGTTTGCCGTCAGGCCGCTCGTACCCGCGCTGGCGTGGGCGCTCAACGGGCTTAAAAGACTAACTGGTAACTACGGTTGGGCGATCGTTGGAGTGACGGTGATGATTAACCTGCTCCTGTCGCCGCTCAGGTTCTACAGCTCGAAGAAAATGAAGAAGGCGGCAAAGCACCAGCCGCGAATGAAAGAGATGCAGGACCGGATGAAGAAGCTGAAGGAGAACCCGAAGAAGCACGAGAGGGAATTACAGGAGCTTCAACAGGAGCAGCTCGCTTTGATGAAGGAAGCGAACCCCCTGGGCGGCTGCGCGCCGATGATACTCCAGTTGCCGATTTTCTGGGCGGTGTATTTGTACCTGGGTTCGTCTCTGGATGTGCGTCACGCGCCCTGGATCTTGTGGCTACACGACCTCTCGAGAGCCGATCCGCTCAAGATTTTGCCGATCGTCATGTGCGTGACGATGATCGCTTCCACCAAGCTGACGCCGCAACCGGCATCGGCGGACCCGTCGATGAAGATGCAGCGCATAATGATGACCTGGCTGATGCCGATCATGCTCACCTGGCTGTTCTTCTTCTCGGCCCCCAGTGGCCTGGTCCTCTACTGGATGGTCAGCAATATGGTCGGCGTCTTGATTCAGTTGTGGATCAATCGCAGGACGGCCGAGTTGACGCCCGGCGCTGCGGTCGCAACCGCAGGACCGCCGGGTGGCAAGGGCGGTCCGCGTGCTTCGGATAAAGCAGCCGGTCAGAAACGTGCAAAGGAAAAGGGCGGCAAGAGAAGGCAAGACAGGCGCGGCGGCGCGGAGGCAGAAGGTTTCTGAGGTAGCATAGACTTTAGTCTGTGGGGTTTCCAGTCACTTCGGAGTATCAAGCGATGTCGGAAGAAAATGTGAATCTCGTCGTTGACTTCACAAATCAGGTTCTTGGATCCTCGGGGCTCGATCTGAAAGCTGGCGCAGACCAAACCGAGGACGGATTTAGGATTCAGGTGCGCGGCGACGATGTCGCTTTACTGCTGGGCCACAACGCAGAGTTGCTGGATGCCCTCGAATATCTTGGGAACCGCGTCCTCGCGCGCGCATCCGGCGAAGAAACCAGATTGGTATTCGACTCAGGCGGCTATCGCGCACGGCGCGAAAAAGAACTTCGATTGATGGCAGAGAAGGCGGCTGAGAAGGTTCGTCTCTCACGCATACCATTCAGCTTCGACCCAATGACTCCCAACGAACGGCGCATCATCCACCTGGCGCTCGCCGCCGACGATACGGTCACAACCGAAAGCCAGGGCAACGGCGAGAATCGGAAGCTAACGATTCGGCCCGCAAAATAAGGTTCCGAGTTCCGAGTTCCAGGTTCCGGGTTTTGAAGGCACTCGAACCCGGAACCCGGAACTCTGAACCCGAAACCGATGTTCCGTGACGACACCATCGCTGCCATTTCAACGCCGCCGGGACGGGGTGGCATCGGGATGGTGCGACTGAGCGGACCGGCGGCGCTCGAGCTGGCAACATCGATCCTGCGTATCGAATCCGGCGCGCCCCTGGGCACCCCGAACCTCGCTCAGTTTGGACGCGTTGTCGACCCGGCCACCGGCGAGATCATAGACGAAGGCATTGTCACTTACTTCAAGGCGCCGCGCTCCTACACCGGCGAAGACGTTGTCGAAATCTGTTGCCACGGTAGCCCGATCATCCTCGCGCGCGTGCTCCAATTGGCAATCGACCTGGGAGCGCGCATCGCCGAGCCCGGCGAGTTCACCTTTCGGGCATTCTTCAACAAACGCATCGACCTCGCGCAAGCGCAAGCGGTTCGCGATGTCATCAACGCTCAGACCTGGTATCAGGCGCGAGTCGCAACCAAACAGCTAGAGGGCGAGCTGTCAAAACGGCTTACCCCGCTGAAAGATTTGCTGGTCAAAGTAGTCGTTCATCTCGAGTCCTCGGTCGAGTTTGTAGAAGACGACATTTCTCCTGAGACTGCCTCGGCTCTTCTTGCGAAGCTTGAGCAAGTGATCAACGAGTTGAACGCGATAGCGGTCAGCTTTTCTTTTGGGCGATACTTGAAAGAGGGCTTCGATCTCGCGATCGTCGGGCGTCCGAACGTCGGCAAGTCTTCGGTCTTCAACCGGCTGATCGGCAGCGACCGCGCGATAGTGACCGAGTTGCCGGGGACTACAAGAGACGCGCTTTATGAGAGCACGTCAATCTCAGGCGTTCCCGTCCGGCTCATCGACACGGCAGGTATTCGGGAGACGACCGATCTTGTCGAAAGCATCGGCATCACTCGAAGTCGAAGCGCTATCGCGGACGCCGACATTTCGCTTCTGGTGCTGGATGCCTCTTCTCCATTTGGGAAAGAGGATATCGAACTGCTCGACAGTGTGCCGGAGACGAGACGCATAATCGCGCTAAACAAGACCGACTTGCCGAACACACTCGATGAGCAGATTCACGACGAGACCGGGGTTCATTTCGCCCAATGGCAGGATAACGTGGTAAGTATTTCGGCGCTGACCGGGAGTGGGTTCGATGAACTGACCGCGAAGATATTCGAGCGGCTGGCGGGTGACGCTGCGGTGGAACGTGATGACATAATGCTGACCGATGCCCGCCAGCACGCGGCTATTCGGAAAGCCGTCGAGCTGCTGAACGACGCGCGCGAGCTGATGAATCAAAGGGAGCTTGAGGAAATCATCCTGCTGAGATTGCACGCTGCTCTTGTTGCTTTGGGCGAGATTACCGGTGAGACTTTGACCGAAGACATACTCGGTCAGATATTCTCGACTTTTTGTATTGGAAAATAGAACGGTGTATAACTACCGCCCAAGACCCGGTCATCGTGTATAATGACAACCCGAGTAAGGTGAAT
>JBBPIG010000022.1 GCA_038040445.1 Acidobacteriota bacterium
AGATCCCCGAACAGACGGCTACGATCAACGACGGAACGGGAACGATGTGGTCGTCCAAATACACGTACACCGAGTACGACGCGCTGCACCGCCGGACGGGGACTGTCTACAACACTGCTGGCGCTCCAGGGGTTGCAGCGACGGATAATGTCGCCTTCTTGTACGACTCAGACGGTCAGTCAAGCGCGCCGGGACTAATGCGGGTGACCATGGGAGCGGTTGAAGAGCGATACACCTACGACGACTTCGGTCGAGTCTCGTCGGTTACCGAGTCGATAACGCCATTCTCTGTGCCTAGGCCTTACACAACCAGCTACCAGTACAACGGCGGGAGCCAGCTCTCGAAGATGATCTACCCATCGGGGAAAGATGTCGACGTAAGCTACGACGATAAGGGCCGGTTTCGGGAGATGTACGGCATCGTAAGCGGCGTGACCTACAATCTGGCGGGACAAGTGTCCGGGTTGCAGATGACGCCGGGCGGCGCAGTGTCGCAGAGCTATGGTTACGATGCGCATCGATTGCAGTTGACCACGCAGACGGCGACGAAGGGAGCAACTTCGTTGATGAATCTGACTTACGGATATCAGGCATCTGCCGGCCAGATGGGAGCAGGCTCAACAGCGGGCAACGCGAGTCAATTGATGTCCATCAGCGGAACGATCAACTCAACCACCGAGAGCGCGGCTTACACCTATGACAATCTTGGAAGACTGGTGACGTCAAATCAGACCAGCAACGGAGCGAGCGCGCAGCGGAGATTCGCATACGACCGCTGGGGCAATCGCACGGGAGTGTGGGACGCGATTTCGGGAGGCAATCAGATTCAATCAATCACGCTTCAGCAAAGTGGCGGCGCTCCGACGAACCGCCTCGCAAGCATAACGAGCGGCTCGACTGTGAACTACACTTACGACGCTGCAGGGAATGTCACAAACGACGGCGTACACGGGTAGCCCCGCCATCCACGCTTACCTGTCGGTTCTCGCTGTCATACCCGCGAGCTATGCCTACGATCAGGATAATCGGAGATACAAGAAGACAGTTGGCTCGGCGGTGACGCATTACGTGTGGGAAGGCTCGCAGGTTGTAGCCGAGCACAACGGCAGCACTGGCGCGGTGTTGACGGATTACGTCTACTCGGGCAGCCGGATGATTGCGAAAGTAAGTAGCGGCAGCACCCAGTATTTCCTGAGCGATCGTTTGAGCACGCGGCTTGTGCTTGATTCGAATGGGAATGTGATCGGGCGTCAGGGGCACTTGCCGTTCGGCGAGGACTTCGGAGAGAACGGCACGCAAGAGAAGCATCATTTCGCGACGCACGAACGAGATGGCGAGACGGACAAGGACTATGCGTTGAACAGGCAGTATTCTCAGAGCGTCGGCAGGTTCGTACAACCCGATCCGCATGGGCCCAGTATGAAGAACCCCCTGGTGCTGGGAAGCTATGGGGATCCGCAGAGCCTCAACAAGTACAACTACGTAAGAAATGATCCGATCAATTCAATCGACCCGAAGGGTCTCGACATGTGTTTCGGGTATCACGTTTTTCTAATAACCAAGAGCGGCGCTGAAATACTTGACGTCACGTACCTGGGATTCATCCCGGTGTATTGCTGGAGCAGCGGCGGTGGCGGCGGATACAATAGCGGTGGGGGGAACCCGGCGCACGGGCCGCCACCGCAGGCGCCGAAATTAAAGAAGAGCAAGACTCCGGAGGAACTGGTTCTTCAATGGAAGCAAATAAGGGATGCGATCCTGTCAAACGGGGACTGTGCGCAGAAACTCGCGCCATATTTGCAAGACCTGAACCGAACAGTCGCACAGAAGAAAGGGGCTACCACTTGGTACATCAATGCTTACGATCCGACGGTCACTATGCCCAATGGGCAAACCGAGCAACAGTACTTTCAGAGCCACGATCCGGCGGGCGCAGTTACATTCACCCGTACTGACAACAGTTTAGCCAGAACATTTTTAGGGCCCGACTTCTTCTCTTCCAACGATGCACTGGGCCAGGCAGAGCTGTTCATGCACGAGTTGCTACACGTTGTCGTCGACTCCACAGAGGGATTAGAGGGAACAATGGGGACCAATGGAAAGAACGTAACTCAGTGGTTACATGATGGATGCAAGTAGTGCTTTGAAGAAGTGTCGCGGCAAGCAGATGAGGCTTTGTATGAGAGAGCGTCAAGTCTGGCTGGAGGTTCGTATGATGGTGCAGCGAGCGGCTTTTAATTGCGCGCCCACGCGGCCTTTTCCGATGGCCTGGGGAGAAAACCACATCCGGCGCGCGTCCGTGATCGGTCTTCTTTTGCTGATAGCGCTGCTTTCGGGAATGTCGAGCGCGATGTCAAGAAAGGACAGCGGCGATCAATCGCAACAAACGCTGGCGCTAACTCAACTGCCTTTCTGCGCGCTGGTGTTGCGGTCCTATAAGGTCAGTGATTCTTCCGATCATGTCTACGTACTGATGGCGCCAGCCCAAGTGACCGAAGAGAATCTCAGAGAGTTATTCCAGAGTCTCTCTGATGCATACTCGAAATCAACTCTACTGCAAGTGTCGGTTTACACGGACGTGCGACAACTCGACTTCCTTGCCACCGGTCTGGCTCAATCCGGGCCAGATGACCCTGTTCGCGCCAAGCCGAAATCGCCCTCGAGGGCGGCGGACTCGACCGATAAAGAACGAAACAAACCAGACGAATACCAATGGGCGTACTACGTGAGATGGAAGGACGGCGAGTTCTTCCGATTCAATCCCGACTTTCCGAAGAAGGGCACAAAGACAGTAACGCTGAGAGGAAAGCAATAAGCACCAGCGCGGCCCGCGTAAGCGGCGTTTGCGGACGCAATAGCGCCCTGGCAGAGGCGTATCTAAACAGAGGGGTATGAAAGATGGGGTCGTGCATTCGATCAATAGCATTGATCTGCGGAGAGGATCCTTTCTTAGTCGTTCTGAGTCAAAATCGGCCTGTGTTTGCTCAGGTGCGGAACCGCCTTACCTAGTCACAGATCAAGGTGTTTCCTTCCTGTCGCCACGAAGTTTGGTTTGCAGTGTCCTTTCTACTAGAACCAGCTTAGGCAAAGGAGGATCAGCTTTATGCATAAAGGGTTTCTGCTAGTTCTGATACTCTTGTTCGTGTCCTCTTGGGCGCCGATTGAATCGGCTTCCGGAACGCAGGTACATGGACTTTCAGCAGTACGAGGCTTGCCATTTTGCGCTTTCGTTTCTTTTTGACGTTGAGAATCCGACAAGCTTCTTTGTTGGAATACTCATGGATAAGGAAGATATGTCTGAGAGTAATCTCAAGTTACTCTTTCAGTCTATATCAAAAAAATACCCTCCTCAGTTGCTCTTCGAGAAACACGGTCGTCCTCTACCTCTTGAGGCGCGAGTATACACAGATCTCAGGATCCCGGGTGCACTCGCTAATAACGAAATGATTTCCGTCTCCGGCACACGGTCCACTTCATCGAGTGAAGAATCAAGAAATCCGACTCGTAGCAGAGCGTTTTATACGAGAACAGAAGCCGTGGAGCTATTCCGCTACAATCCAAACTATCCTGAACATGGAACAAAGACAGTCATTCTTAGAGGAAAGGAGTGAGGAAACCCTTCTGATCTGACTAGCGTGACTTACAGTGTTATGACAATCTTGGAAGACTGGTGACGTCAAATCAGACGAGTAGCGGAGCAAGTGCCGCGCGGCGTTTTGCTTACGACCGTTAGGGAAATCGCACGGGGATGTGGGACGCCGTATCAGGAGGCAATCAGTTACAGAACATCGTGATCGAAGGAGCCAACCACATCTGGAGTGTGAACAGCAGCACATCGGACCCGAACTACTACTATGATCCGGCAGGGAATCTGGTATGGGCCGAGGGACATAGCTACGCATACGACGCTGAGAATCGGCTTGTAAATGTGGATGGAGGAGCGACCGGGCAATACGCATATGACCCGTCGAATCGGCGCTACAAGAGGGTGACGGGCGGAGCTACGACGCATTACATCTGGCAAGGCTCGCAAGTGATCGCCGAACACAACGGCGCCACTGGAGCGGTGCTGGTCGACTACGTCTATTCCGGCGGCCGGATGATCGCGAAGGTAGCGAGCGGCACGACTCAATACTTCTTGAGCGACCGGTTGAGCACGAGGCTTGTGCTGGACGCTAGCGGCAACGTGATAGGGCGGCAGGCTCACTTGCCGTTTGGGGAGGACTTCGCAGAGAGCGGCACGCAGGAGAAGCATCACTTCACGAGCTATGAGCGCGATAGTGAGACCGTCTCGGACTATGCAGTGAATCGTCAATACTCGCAAACCACGGGGAGATTCAACCGAACAGATACGATACCGGCGAATGTCATGGATCCGCAGAGCTTCAACCGGTATGTCTATGCGCGTAACAATCCTATAAATATGATTGACCCGCTGGGGCTCCAGATTTGCGACATTACAAGGTCGAAATACTATTACGAAGACGATGAAGGGCTCTTGGTTATGGGAGTGATCGAGACATTGCACTGCGACGTTCTAGGCGATTCAGGTGGAAGCGATGCGGGCTCTCCACCTGTTGAAAATGGGCCGGGCGGTGGCGATGACCCAACTACGGCAGAATGGCATGCCCGGAGGATCAAAGAAGCTCTCGATTCGGCACTTACCAAACTTATCGATAGCATACCGTGTCAGGCTCTCCCTGGCACAGCCAAATGGGCGGCCATGCCCACGTTAACCCGACTCCAAAATGAAGGACGAATCACCGAGGGTGATGCGCATGGAGACATAGCCGAATACTTTTGTGGTCTCAAATGTATCCTCGGTCGTAACCCTGGGACAATTACGCTAGACACCGTACACTTCTTCGGAACCGCGATCGAAAACGAAGCGGCGCTTCACAATGTAACTATAGCGGAGGCTCAGGTAGAAACAATTCTTCACGAACTCGCTCGCGCAACGGGCGCCATGTCCGGCAACGAAGACGACTTCGATGAAAGGATATACAACACCTGCATTAAGCCATCTAGTCAATAAACGGAGGCAAACGTGTTGAAGGTCGGGCTAACTATATCCGCATTGTTTTGCGTGCTAAGTTGTCACGCCATAAGCGTGCATGAGAAGCGCGTGCCCTGGGAGGGTATGCCTCTCGTGCAAAGTTCAAATTTCATCGGTGCGGACACGGCCTGGTTGGTAATCGCGAACGGAGATCTCTTACAAACCACCGATGCCGGAAGAACTTGGAACACGAGACGCGATAGATCTATGGGAAGACTCAAGCGAGTGTCTTTCGTAGATCAGAATAGAGGATGGGCAGTCAATGAACCGGGCGAAGTCTGGACCAGTAGAGACCGCGGGCTTAGTTGGGAGCGAGTTTCTAGACTTGAATACGGAGAACGATGCGATGCCCTGACGTTCATCGATGAAACTCACGGCTGGGCTGTTGAACCTTTCTCCTTATGGAGCACTGAAGACGGCGGTGCGAGCTGGAGACGTTTCTTCCCTCTCGCAAATCCCAATAGTATTACAGAGCCGTTTCATAGACTCCAGTTCCTAAACCCTAAGATGGGATGGCTAGGCGGAGAAGGCGGCGCAATTTACCATACCAGCGACGGTGGGAGGACCTGGAATGCGCGAAGGGCGACCTCAAAGAGTGCAGATATTAGCGCGCTTTTCTTCCTCGATGAGCGAAGAGGGTGGCTTTCCCTCAGGCCCAATTGTACCTTACTTCGGACGGATGATGGGGGCGAAACCTGGTCAGAGCTTCCAGCTCCTTCTCAAGATTTGGAAATGCGCTCCATTCACTTTAAGAACAGGAATGATGGCTGGGGGGCAGGTTTCAGCAGAGAGGTAGATGCAACCAGGCTCGACAAGTCACTTGGCGTGTTGCTTCGAACTAATGACGGTGGACAAACTTGGTATGTCATCAATCCTGACCAGAAGGAGTTGTTTTACGACAAAGTGTACTTCACGGATGAACAACACGGGTGGTTGGTTGGGCAAAAAAGCGTTTGCTACACTAACGACGGTGGGGATATCTGGAACGTCGTTCTGAAGCTCTGAAGGATTTTGAAACCGAGCAAGGGTCCCTCATCGGTCGAGGGTCAGGCTTGGAAGTTGCGATTCGTCAACAGCTCGCTAGCGCACCGAGACACCGCCCTCTGTGCCAATGATAGTGAGACACGAACCGCTCTTTAGTTTTAGTGTATGGGGGCGGAGAAAGAATGTCTCATGTCAAAGCCCGGTTTTCAGCACATCAATGCCGCAGCCGGGAGCGGTTGAAAGAGCGAAGACGAGCGAAGCGAGCTGAGCTTCCCCGCTATCTGCTGGAAAGCCACACGGCGTCAGTTTGTGAAGCGAGATTCTGCTTGATTCTTTCGTAGCATCGCGCGAACTCACGACGCTCGTTTGAATCAAGCGCTCGCGTGCCTTCCGCTACCAGGTCCGACGTGATCACCCCATCAAGCTTCAACGCGTGCTTCAAACAAGCGATGCTCTTCTTGACCTCATTTCCTCCCTGCGAGAACCGGCACGCCGCGCTGAACTGCTCGAATGCCGATTTGTAAATAGACATCAATTGCTCATCGCCCGCGTAGCAGGCGCGCCAGGCTCGTTGCCACTCGCGCGGCATCGCATTGGCAGGACCTGACACGACTCCTATCGGCAGCTCGTTGTGAAGCAGGTACCGGTTCCAATACTCGCGCGCCCGGCCCAGCAATCCGTCTTCGACGTTGAATAGCTGAAACATCAGCATTGCGTTGCCGACATAAATCCCAAACTCGCCTTTGTCCTTGAAGTGCCCGGCGCCTTTGGTGTAGTTGCCAAGCACGCGCCGCGGCGCTGACACTTTCAAACCGAAGATGAACGGCAGCCGGCTGAGCCGCTTTACGTCGCGCGTGCGAATGTGCGGGATGCGCGGGTCGGCTGCGATGTCCGCATTGTCGTAGAGAAAGACCGGCAACCAGCGGCCCCGGTGGTCGAACAGATCACTCACGTCCTGCTGAAAGAACGAGACGACGTCGCCGAGATCTTTGATCGAGAGCGGCGCAATCACCGCGGCATCGGCTCCCGCCTCGAGCGCGCATTCGAGATTCGAAAGCGTCTCGCTTCGAGTCGCGGCCGTCACCCCGACCCACGCTTCCAGAGGTTGAAGCCCGCGCTTTGATATATCGCAATTGATGCGAGCGGCCTCGTCGGTCTCGATCCAAATGAGGCGTTGGCGTTCGATGTTTGAGATTCGATTCCACTCGCCGGTGGTGCCTACGCCGAACAGAATGTCAGAGCCGTGACCTTGCTGGGCGAGATAGCGAAACACGTTGCGTTGTTCTTCTTCAATCACGCAGCCGCCCGCGTCGAGAACGGTTATTGCCGGAATGCTGAGCCCGCAGCGGGGTTTGTAACTAAAACGATACGACCGGGAGGATATCCCCTCTTCGGCCGCCAGAGGTTCGGAGTATAGAGGACCAGATTCAATCATCCCTAAACTTGGAAGGCTGTCAGATTCGATCCAGCTCCGCCACTGTTCTTTCGTTCACCACATCGCCGGTGTTCAACGTGGACTTCGGCTCGAGCAACAACACGTGAACTTCTTCTTCCGCGATTGGAAGATGTTCGACGCCGCGCGGGACGATGACAAACTCGCCTTCTTCGACTCGAATCTCGCGGTCTCGAAACTTCATCAACAAGCTGCCTTTCACGACAAGAAACAGCTCGTCTTCGGCTTCGTGATGATGCCACACGAACTCGCCTTTGAGTTTGACTAGTTTCACAAAAGAATCGTTCAACTCGCCAACAATCTTCGGGCTCCAGTATTCCTGAAACGAGCCGAGCTTTTCGGTCAGGCTCACCTTCTCGATGGCTCTTCTATTTTGCATAGCGAATCAGAGCGTAGGCAGGCGCGATAGAAGTGTCAAGCAGAGAGACCTCACGTTGAAGCGAGGATGACTGTTGTGTATATTGAAACTTAATTCGCCTTTCTCGTGTCGGACGATTGAAGTCAATTGGGCAATCTCGTTTCTCCTGCTTGCGGGACCCGGCGCTTCGGTAGCACAGCCAGATCCGCAACAAGCTTCGCTGATCTTTGTCGCTGGATCTTCACCACACTCTTTATCGAGGAGCAACCGATGGAACAACCTGCCAGAATTAACAAGGATTTGATTCAAGCTCTGGAAACGATGGGCGACAAGCTGCGGATTCACTCCATCGTGGCGACTTCTGAAGCCGGTTCGGGACATCCGACAAGTTGTATGTCGGCGGCTGATCTTACGGCGGCGGTGTTCTTTTACGCGATGCGATACGAAGTCGCTAATCCGAAGAACCCGGTCAACGATCGCTTCGTGTTATCCAAAGGTCACGCGGCGCCGTTGCTGTACGCTGCGTGGGCCGAAGCGGGCGCGTTTCCGGTGGCGCGATTGAAAACGCTTCGGGAATTTACCAGCGAGCTTGAAGGTCATCCGACTCCTCGGCTGCCATGGGTTGAAGTTGCGACGGGTTCGCTTGGACAGGGCCTGTCGTGCGGAGTCGGGATGGCGTTGAACGGCAAGTATCTCGACAAAACCGGCAACAACATTTTTGTGTTGATGGGCGATGGCGAAGCCGCGGAAGGATCGGTCTGGGAAGCGGCCGAGATCGCGTCGTACTACAAGCTCGATAACTTGATCGGCATTGTGGACGTCAACGGATTGGGACAGAGCCAGCGCACGATGTACGGCCACGATACTGAAGTCTACCGGCGGCGCTTCGAAGCGTTTGGCTGGCATGCCGTTGCCGTCGACGGCCACAACGTTGCCGAGATAATCGCGGCGCTGGATGAAGCGATAGCCGTCACCGACAAGCCCTCGGTGATCGTCGCGGCAACCAAAAAAGGGAAGGGCGTTTCGTTCGCAGAAGACAAAGACGGATGGCACGGCAAGGCTTTTAAGAAGGGCGAGGAACTCGATCGCGCGCTGGCGGAGTTGCAGCCGAAAGTCGCGAACGCCGGTGAGCTGAAGATGAAGCCACCGGAGGGACGCAGCGCGCGAGACGGCGAGCAAGTAAGGGGCGAGCTTTCCGCGAGTGGGTACATCATCGGGCAACAAGTCGCGACGCGCGAAGCTTACGGCGAGGCGCTGGCGAGGCTTGGCGATCTGAATCCGCTGATCGTCGCGCTGGATGGCGACACCAAGAACTCGACTTATTCCGAAAAGTTTATGAAGGCGCACCCGGATCGCTTCTTCGAATCGTTCATCGCCGAGCAGAACATGGTGGGCGCAGCGGTGGGGCTCAGCTCGATGGGAAAGATACCATTTGCTTCGACGTTCGCGTGCTTTTTGACTCGAGTTTACGATCACATTCGAATGGCTGCGGTGTCGCAGGCGAACTTGAAATTGTGCGGCTCACACGCCGGCGTGGCGATTGGTGAAGACGGGCCCTCGCAGATGGCGCTCGAGGACCTGGCGATGATGCGAGCGATTGAGGGCTCGACGGTTTTGTATCCGTCGGACGCGATCTCGACTGAACATGCCGTGCGTCTCGCCGCTGAACATCGAGGGATAGTTTACATTCGAACGAGCAGACCGAAGACCCCGGTGATTTATTCAACGGATGAGCAGTTCGAGATCGGGCGAGCAAAAGTGATAAAGCAGAGCCCCGATGACCAGGTGACTATCGTCTCCAGCGGCGTGACTTTGTTTGAAGCACTGGCGGCGTACGATACGCTCAAAGCGGAAGGCATATCGGTTCGGGTAATCGATCTCTTCTCAGTGAAGCCAGTGGACGAAGAAACTCTCCGGGCCTCGGGCAAGGCTACGAACAATCTGATTATCACCGTCGAGGATCATTCAGCGTGGGGCGGGATGGGCGACGCTGTAGCGAGCGCGGTCTCGCCGTCGGGAATTCGAGTTTATCAACTCGCGGTGCGCGAAGTTCCACGCTCGGGCAAGCCTGAGGAACTACTCGCGGCTTATGGGATCGATCGCAGCGCTCTGCAGGCGATAGTCAAGTCGCTGGTTGGCGGCGCGAAAGATTCATAACCGAGAGATTTAGGTCCTGCAATCCCACCAACGCAGTTGGTGGTGCGTTCATACTCAGCCTACAAGCGACACTGCGTGGTGGAGTCCCAAATCCCACCAACGGAGTTGGTGGATTGTTCATATCCAACCTGGCCCGATCAGCCGGAAGTGAATCCGAGAGGAGAGTAGGCTGGGTATGAACGATCCACCAACTGCGTTGGTGGGATTCAAAAGGATGCGTGCCGTCTTGCTTGTAGGCTGAGTATGAACGATCCACCAACTGCGTTGGTGGGATTATCGGCACTGCCTTGGGAGAGGTTCTTCTTGGCTTTTTCGGCACTCTGCCAGGAATTGTATTTGCCTGCGTTTTGGAACTGAGATGCTTGCACCCGGCACAACTTTGCGCGACAGCTACACCATCGTGCGCTTGATAGCGCAGGGCGGTATGGGCGCGGTCTACCTCGCCAAACATCAACGGCTCGGCAGCACGGTTGCCGTGAAGGAAACATTCTTTAACGACCCTTCAATGCTCAAAGCCTTCGAGCGAGAAGCGCGATTGCTCGCTGGTCTACGACATGGTGCGTTGCCCAAAGTCATAGATCACTTCTCTGAAGGCGATGGGTGGTTCCTGGTGATGGAGTTCATCGGAGGCGACGACTTTGCCGAGATCCTGAAACAAAGAGGCGGCGCGTTTCCGATCAATCAAGTGATGGATTGGGGAGACCAGTTGCTCAGTGCCCTTGAGTACCTGCATAAACAAACGCCACCGGTAATTCATAGAGACATCAAGCCGCACAACTTGAAGCTCACGCAAGAAGGCCAGATCGTGCTGCTCGACTTCGGGCTGGCAAAGGGGCAGGTCGAAGGAATGTCGCGCATGACCGCAGGCCACAGCATCCAGGGCTACACACCCGCCTACGCGCCTCTCGAACAGATTCAAGGCGCGGGAACCGACGCTCGCAGTGATCTGTATTCGCTCGCGGCAACGCTCTATCACCTGATGACCGGCTTCACTCCGGCAGATGCGCTTAGCCGCGCGGCGGTCGTCGTGATCGGACAGCCTGATCCCTTGCGATCGGCACACGCCTTGAACCCGGAAGTGCCGCAGCGTGTCGCGGATGTCTTGATGCATGCCATGTCACAAAACCGTGACCAGCGCCAGGCCGGCGCGTCAGAGATGCGCCGGATGCTGCGAGACGCTGCGGGCAATGATCAGCCTACGGTGGTTACCCCGGTCGCGCCGCGGACTGGCGAAACCATAGCGATGGTTTCCGAACGCCAAAAAGACAGCGACTCACCGATCATCAACAGACCATCACCGGCTGCCGTCAATCTTTCAATACACAAAGAGCAACCGGACAATCTTGCCGCGCGAACGGAATGGGACACCGATCAACCGGAGCGAGCGACCTCCCCGCGCCCGGTTCCCACGACAGATCCGACGCCGCTCTTACAAGGTGCGCGAAAGTGGAATCGCCCGTGGTGGATGACGCTCGGCATCGTCGCGATGTTGATTATCGGCATAGTTTTTTTTCCTTTGTAAGCAACAGAAAATCAAACACGACCAGTGTCACTTCAAAGGTAGCCGACGCGGCGATGAAGTCTTTTGATTTCGACACGGTAACGGTGGATGCGAAAGGAACCATCACAGACCGGCGCAAAGGACAAGCGCGATACGTTGCCGAAGACCTCGGCGGCGGCGTGACACTTGATATGGTCGAGATACTTAGCGGCACGTTCACCACGAATGTCTGGTGCGGAAGGCTCAGGCGCTCGGTGAAACAGTCCGGCGTGGATTGCGAGAGCCGTTGACATCGTGAGTCGCAAGCGATCCAGACCATGCTTTGTTCAGATTCGGGTACTGTTCTAATGCGTGTTGCTCGCCTCTGCCCAAGGGATTATGATTAGCCGCGAATAAATCTAAAGCAACGAATATGTCTTGTTGATGAGTGCGATCCTGTTTGTTGCTGCTCAGCGTCATTGACGGAAGCGGAATGGGTGAAGATGCCAGAACCTGCGGACCCATTGGACGAGTTTAGGGAGCAATGCCGCCGCAACCTAAGACGGTCGCTAGATCAGCACATCAAATACGGCTTTTGTTACGTCTACAAACCTGTGTTGGATGACGCTGACTATCGAGTCTTCGACACAATGGAGGAGTATCGGCGGTGGTGTCACGAACACCTCCCGACTTACCTCGGCTATAAGCTCAATGAAGATGACAAGACCTTTGGAGTGAAGGATGCCTGAACGTCCTCCCTTTTATCCGGCGCAGGCACGAGAGCTTGCCGAAGCCTTCAACGCACACGAAGTAGACTACATGTTTATTGGAAAGAGTGGAGCCATTCTGCTCGGCTTTCCAGGTACGACTCAGGACGTGGATGTGTATCCAGCTCGATCGCAGGAGAATGGCCGGCGCATCATAGACGCTTTGACTCAACTTGGCTTCACTCTCGGCGATACTTTGAAGGCAGAGATCGTCAGCGGCAAGGACTTTGTTCAAATCAAAAGCGGCCCTTTTGACGTTGACCTCGTTTTTGCTCCCGATGGCATCGAGGATTACGCGACGGCAAAAGCTCGCATGCATCGAGAAGGCATTTTCCCGATTCTTAACCTTCGAGACATAATCGCTAGCAAGCGGGCTGCAAACCGAGCCAGGGACCTCGTTGATTTGCCTTTGCTCGAAGCGTTCCGCGAGGAATATGTGAAACTTCACCCGACTTCGACGAAAGACGATTAGCTTGTTTAGAGTTTGCGACGTTGGCGTCAGCGGAAAAGCGAGCAAAGCTGTATTGCTTGACAGTGTAAACGGCATTGGATAGTTTCGAGATTCCTTTTTAAGCGACGTGTTGTGCACGCCGCGATTTAATAGATCAGACGGGAGGCAGGCAGAATGGCAATCAAAGTAGGCATCAACGGTTTCGGGCGCATCGGGCGCAACGTGCTTCGGGCGTCGCTCAAGCACGGGGACATCGACTTCGTTGCGGTCAACGACATTACCGACACGAAAACTCTGGCGCATCTGCTCAAGTACGACTCGGTGCTGGGCAATCTGGACGCCGATATCAAAGCCACCGACAAGACCATCTCGGTCAACGGCGATGAGTTTCAGGTTTTCTCCGAACGTGATCCGGGAAAGATCGACTGGGCGTCGGTTGGCGCGGAGATCGTCATCGAGTCCACCGGCCTGTTCACCAAGCGCGACGACGCCGCCAAACACCTGCACGACACGGTCAAAAAAGTCATCATAACGGCTCCGGCCAAGAGTGAAGACGTGACCATCGTTTTGGGCGTCAACGAGAAGGCTTACAACCCGAAGGAGCATCACGTAATCTCGAACGCGTCATGCACGACCAACTGCCTTGGACCGATTGCCAAGGTGCTTCACGAGAACTTCACGATCGTCAAAGGCTTGATGAACACGATCCACTCCTATACGAACGATCAGCGGTTGCTCGATCTGCCTCACAGCGATCTGCGGCGCGCTCGCGCGGCCGCGCTTTCGATCATCCCGACTACCACGGGCGCGGCAAAAGCGATCGGCCTGGTGCTGCCGGAGCTGAAGGGCAAGCTAGATGGCATATCTTTGCGGGTTCCGACTCCAAATGTTTCGATCGTCGACTTCGTCGCCGAAGTCGCCAAAAACACAAGCAAGGAAGAAGTGAACGCGGCGATGAAGAAGGCAGCCGACGGACCGCTTCGAGGCATACTTCAGTACTCCGAGGAACCTCTGGTATCGGTCGACTTTCGCGGGAACTCTCACTCGTCGATCCTTGACGCGCCCTACACCAGCGTCATCGGAGGCACCATGGTCAAGCTGCTCTCGTGGTACGACAACGAATGGGGATATTCCTGCCGCGTGGTTGATCTGATCAAGTACGTCGCCGAACAGGGACTGTAAGAATTATGCGTGACTCGTGATGCGTGATGCGTGATTCGTGACCGGAGAGGATAGCTCAAGTTTCAAGATCACGAATCACGAATCACGAATCACTCTCCGATGCCTAAGCTTTCAATTACCGATCTTGATCTGAACGGGAAGCGCGTGTTCATGCGCGTCGACTTCAACGTGCCGCTCGACGAGAACGGCAACGTGACCGACGACACTCGGATACGCGCCGCGCTTCCGACGATTCGGTACGCGCTCGAGCACGGCGCTCGTTTGGTATTGGCGTCTCACCTCGGAAGGCCCAAAGGCAACCCCGAATCAAAGTACTCGCTGGCTCCGGCTGTGCGAGTTCTCTCGGAGTTGCTTGGTAGAGAAGTGAAGCTCGCGCCCGATTCGGTTGGCGAGCAGGTGCGCGCGATGGTCGGTGCATTGAAGCCAGGTGAAGCGTTGATGCTCGAGAACCTGCGCTTCCATGCCGGCGAGGAGAAGAACGATCCCGAATTCGCGCGACAACTCGCGGAGCTCGCGGATGTCTACGTGAACGATGCATTCGGCACTGCCCATCGAGCTCACGCATCGACCGAAGGCATAACGCATTTCGTGAAACAATCTGCTGCCGGGTTCTTGATGGAGAAAGAGCTGCAGTACCTGGGCAAGGTGCTCGAGCATCCGGAGCGGCCGTTCGTTGTGATCCTGGGCGGCGCAAAGGTTTCGGATAAGATCGCGGTCATCGAGAATCTGTTGAAGGCGGCGGACGCGATCTTGATCGGCGGCGCGATGGCTTACACGTTTCTGAAGTCTCAAGGGCTGGAGACTGGCCGCTCGCTGGTTGAAGACGATAAGCTCGACCTGGCGCGCGACCTGCTAGCGCGCGCGCTCGAGCGCGGCGTCAGTTTCTTGCTGCCAACCGACAACGTCGTGGTTGATAAAGCCGCGTGGGACGCAGATCCAGAATCGACGGCGCCGCGCACCTGTTCGGTTAAGGAAATCAAGCCGAATGAAGCGGGGCTGGACATCGGGCCCGACTCGGTTGAGAGCTTTTCACGGAAACTCACCGGCGCGAAAACAATCGTATGGAATGGACCGATGGGAGTGTTTGAACACCCGCCTTTCGATCTGGGGACTCGAGCCATAGCTCAGGCCGTCGCGGCGGCTGACGCTACGAGCATAGTCGGAGGCGGCGATTCAGTGGCTGCCATTATCGAGGCGGGAGTTGCCGACCGGATCACTCATGTTTCAACCGGCGGCGGCGCCTCGCTCGAGTTTCTGGCTGGCGAGGAGTTACCAGGTGTTGCCGCTTTGACTGACAAATAAACATGGGGCGTTAACCGAAGAGGATCCAAATGAACAAGGAAGTGCGATTAGTGGCGTTATTGGTGGCGGTGGCCGTAATCTCCGCAGCGTGCCGGCACAAGCCCGCTTATAGCGACATCGACGCGAACAAGGCGCCGAGGAATCAGAACCAGAACAGTGAGACTCAAGCAGGCACAGAACCATCAACTGCCGGTCAACCGCCGGCAGCGGGAGACGCTCAGCCAGCACCTGCTCCGCCGCCACCTCCGAGGTTCGTCAGCCCGTCCTTCATAGATCAAACCAAAGGCGGAATAAAGGACTTGCCCGACTATCCGCGCGCCTCGAGGTACAACGTACAGATCGGTCCCAATCAGGGAGTGAATTTTATGTCGCAGGTGCTCCAGACGACTGATTCACTGGAAATGATAGTGGCCTTCTACGAAGGAGTGATTAAAAACAACGGCTGGACCGTGACAAACAAAATGATTGACCCCGATTTGACTGAGTGGAGCCTAAAAAAGGGCGAAGAGAACAGTGCAAAGATCCAAGTGAAGAAAGAACCTCAAACGGGCAGAAGGAACATCATCATTGTTCGCGGCGAGAAACTGGTACAGCCGGGCAAGTAATCGCCAAGCGGCTTTGAGAAACATGCGACGACCAATCATAGTTGGAAACTGGAAGATGTATAAGACGATTCCGGAAGCATTGGAATTCGTCCGCGATTTCAAGCCGCTGGTTGTGGCTTCGACTCACTGCGAGGTTGTGATCGCCCCGGCATTCACGGCTATCAAATCGGTCGCGGACCGGTGCGACGGGTCGAACGTGGATGTTGCAGCCCAGGACGTCGCGGCGGAACCCGGTCCCGGCGCGTTAACCGGCGAGGTGTCCGCCTCGATGATCAGAGACGCTGGCGCCCGCTGGACGATCATCGGTCATTCAGAGCGGCGGCAGTTCTACGGTGAGACGGACGATTCGGTGAGCTCCAAGATTCGCGCGTCCATCGGCGCCGGTCTATCACCTATTGTCTGTGTGGGCGAGCGGCTGGAGGACCGAGATGCGGGGCGCGCGGAGCAGGTCGTCGAAGCGCAACTGACCGGCGGAACGCGTAACTTGACGGGGTCTGAGGCCTCTCGTATCATCATTGCTTACGAACCAGTATGGGCAATCGGAACAGGGCGGACGGCGACGCCTGAGACCGCCCAACAGATGCACGCGTTCATCCGATCCCGCATCGGAGCCATGTTTGGAGATAGGGTTGCGGTGGAAACCAGGATTCTCTACGGCGGCAGCGTGAAGCCTGACAATGTTGTAACGCTGATGAACCAGGTAGACATTGACGGCGGACTCGTCGGCGGTGCGAGTCTGGAAGCCGATTCGTTCGCGCGGATCGTTAACTACAAAGAGCGCGGCTAGGAGTAACGAAGTGCTTGGATTAATTTTGACGGTTCTCTACATTGTCTCGTGTTTCGTTCTGATCATGTTTGTGCTGTTGCAGCCGGGAAAATCGGACGCATCACAGGTGTTCGGGGGCGGAGTGAATTCGGCAGCGTTTGGCCCGCGCGGAACTCAGACGGTCTTGGCTAAGATCACTATTACCGCTGCTGTTTGTTTCTTTTTGATCGCGTTCCTATTCTCGATTCCGGGATTGTTCGAAAAGAGGTCGCTCGGTGAAGGCGTCGGCCCGGCGGAGGCCGCCCCGGTGAGCCCGGCGGCGCCCGCGGAACAGGCTCCAACGGTTCCGCCCAACGCGGCCGCGCCGTCCACACAACCGGCTGCAGCTCCGTCGAAGCCGGCAGGGGAGAACGCTAATAAACAGGCCAAGCCCGGGGGGTCTAAGGACGCAGCGAAGCCCGGCACCGATAAAGAGAATTAACGCCGCTGTCGAGCGCGAGCAGGCGGCCCAGGTTTTGACACGAGAGTCTCGCCCAAGAAGCCGAAGTGGTGGAACTGGTAGACACGTACGTTTGAGGGGCGTATGGGGCAACCCGTGGGGGTTCGAGTCCCCCCTTCGGCACCACTCTACTCCTTCTAGATTCGCTGGTTTTGACGCAACGGTAATTTATCAAGGACGCTAATGAGCAGTGAACCTAACGTTGAAACCAAGGTTGCGCGACTTCGCTACGCCGGGGGCGAAGCCTTTGTAGCGGAATCGCAAAGCGGTCATGCAATGGTCACCAGTTTCGGGCACGACAAGCTTACTGCGGCCTCGCCGATGGAGCTGCTGCTGGTCGCGCTCGGAGGATGCACTGGCGCTGACGTCGTTGCGATTCTCGAAAAGAAAAGGCAGCGAGTTACCGGGTACGAAATCGAAGTGCGCGCCGAGCGGCGAGCCGAGCATCCCCGCATCTACACCCGAATCGAAGTCGTCCACCGCCTGCGTGGCCACGCTATCGATCAGAAAGCCGTTCAGCACGCGATCGAATTGTCCGAGACGAAGTACTGCAGCGTCTCGGCTATGCTTGGTGTGTCCGCTCAGCTAAGCATGAGGTACGAAATCACGAACGAAGATTGACTTATTCGTTTCTCTCGAACAGCAACGCTCGGCCTATTTAGCGGGAGCGTTACAAGGCCAACCGACGGGCCGCGGTTCAGGTTGCCTACCTCCTCCGCCTGATTGCGGAGGATCACATCGTGTTACAAGGCCAACCGACGGGCCGCGGTTCAGGTTGCACCCGGACCTCGGTCGCAAAGTAGTTCCCAATCTCCCATTTGATCAGGTCGCGCGCGTGCCGCAGCCAGCCGGCGTTCAGCCCGCTCCATATGTAGTAGATGTTCAGGACTTTTATCTGATGTGTTGAGGGATAGTAAACCCCGGCCACATCGACCCTGTAGTAGGGTTCGAAGAACGCCGACGGCATTATCATCACGTAGAGTAAGCCGGGCGAGACACTGCTGGCGCGCCTCGCCAGCGAACCACATTTCAGGAATTGAGTCTGCACCTCGGCGAACGCCTCATCAATCCATTCACCAATTGCATCCGGCCCGCCGGGGAAGAGCATCATCTCGTTGATCGCGTACTCGGGCACTCCCTTTCTTGCTAACTTTGCCGCCCTCTTCTTCCAGTTCAACCCCGGGTCCTCGAAGCCCTGTGTGTTGTAGCGTATGCCATACCGCGGTGAAAACTTGTCTGGCACCGCACGAGGCGAACCTAAGAACTCATAATAGCCTTGGGCCTTCACAGAACCGCCCAAAAGCATCAGCGATATGAATGCAAGTATGAACACACTTCGCCTGACCATTTGTACTACCTCTCCTATCGGGGATTCCTAAATAAGGTCTCTCAGAAGGGGCCTGCTTCGTTGACTGTCAATCGGCAAGGTGCGTGCCAGCTATTCTGTAAACTTGTGGTCGTAACCCGACGGGAAATTCATGGGTTCCTGCCTAGTCAACGTTTTTCGAATTATTGCTTGAGGCATTACCTATTCTCGTCACGTGAAATCAAATGCGTGTTGTAGCCTCGTGACCCTCCCGGCCGCTAAGCCCACGCAACTTCGGTTTGGATCGATTCCCGTCTTTTAGGGCGTGAGGTGTTTTGGTGTCGCAAATGGTCACAGTCTGTGGATTCCCATCGCTCCAAGGCCGAACTCTTCTTAAGCTTCCGCTAGGGGGACATCCGACGGAGGCGCTCTGGAGTTTTTGCCGAATTCCGCCTTTCAATCTGGAAGAGAGGGAGTCAGAACAAGAGGAGAAGAGTCCGCTGTGAAAGCAGCCTGATAAGGCGGAACAGACGATCGGGGAAAATACCTATCCAGGGTATTGACAATAACTTGCAGATGAAATATCCTCTCGGCCAGCGTTAGTGTAGGATAGCGTTGCGGTTGTCTCGATAATCGAGGCGGCAAGTGAGGAAACAATGATGTCGAGGTTCTAGCGCAGGACGAAAATACCTATCCGAGGGACTTCCCCTTTTCCCGCTCTTATCGCCCGACTCCATTACACGGAGCATACTGAAGAATGCAGAAGGGATGATTTCTCGGAGGAACCAGACCGTTTTGCCTTCGCCTCGATTCTAGAGATCGAATTACCCATGAGAGACGTTGGACTTCAGTTCAGTTTGCCCGCACACCGAGAGGCCACCTGGAAGCATAGATCGGCCCGCCTGAGCCTGATACTGAGCAGCATATCCACGTTGGCCAAGCGGTTCCCAGCCGGCATCTGTTCGATGTTTTTTTTTGAACTGAGGGGCGGCGTCAGGACTAACACAGCATTCTTGGTTTGAGCGCGGCCTTTCCGCGCGTTGATTCTGACTCTGGCAGTTTGTGCCAGTGTCCGATATTAGCCGCTGTCTCGATCAGCGGCACGCAGGGACCAAAAACCTAGTGCGGCGCGGATTGCGTCTTCCCTCCGGGGTTCAAGGTGAGTAGTCACAGGACTGTCCAAATTCGGCGCTTCGATTCAGTGTTGTAACGTCATTCGTCTTCTCGTTCGCAAAATCAGTGATAATAGAAGTCAAGGTAAACAATCTTGCAGCAAGAGCGGTTGCGATGCTTTCGGCTCTGGCTGTATGCGCTCTGTTGATTTTCTCGGCGCTGGTCAACTGCGTCGTAGGGATGCTAACTGACCCGCGGGTGAGTGCGAGCAGAGAGCTCCTGACCGCTGGAATTGCCTATGTCCCGAACTCTGCGCCTCTGAACGCGAGGCTGGCCGAGGCGGAGATGGGAGGCGAGGACCGGGACATCTCGAGCATTCAGAACCGCGCAACACGAGCAGTCAATCTGTCTCCGTGGGATTATCGGAACCGCCTTCTTTTGGCGACGGTGAAAGAGGCCGCGGGAGACCGCGCAGCGGCCGAACAGGCTTTGCAGGAAGCCCTTGCGCTAGCGCCGAACTACACCGAGGTTCGCTGGCGACTTGCGAATCTGCTACTCAGAGAAGGAAAACTTGCGAAGGCAGTTGTCGAATTTCGCGCGGCGAACGCTTCGAATTCCGGGCTACTGCCCGGGACGCTCGATCTTTTGTGGCGCGTTTCGGCCGGCAACTTGGTCGCGGTTCAGGCCGTCACTCCAGATGACCCGAAGTCGCGGCTCTTGTTGGCTCAGTTCCTATTGAAGCAGTCGCGCGCGTCCGACGCGATCACGGTTTTTGCCGGTATCGATCGACACTCGCTGGTTGCTTTATCGGAGAGCTCCGCCTTCATAAGCTCGCTCATGTCAGAAGGGCGCATCGAGGAGGCTCGAGGACTGTGGGTGGGATTGGTTAGCGGAACCTACGCGCAGCCCGGACGGCCTTTGCCGGGCATCTGGAACGGGAGTTTTGAATCGGATATCTCGAAGAGCCTCGCACAGTTCGATTGGGCGATCAGTCGCAATGAGTATGCGGCGCCAGGCATAGACTCCAGCGTTTTCCGCACTGGGAGCCGGTCACTCAGGATCGACTTTGCGGGGCGTGACACTGCGCGGCTCGATGGGCAGATCAAACAGACAATCCTATTGCGCCCGGGTGCGCGATATCGCCTTGAGTGTTACGCCAAGACCGACCGCCTCGAGACGCCCGAAGGACCGCGCGTCGTGGTTACAGACAATACTTCATCCACCGAGCTTGCGGCGTCAGATCCACTTCCCGGCGGATCGAATGATTGGCGCCGGATCGCCATCGATTTCACTGCGCCCGCAAACGCCCGCGCCGCCACCATGGCTATCAAGCGCATCCCGAAATTCAGCTACGATAACCCAACACGAGGCACTGCCTGGTTCGACGACTTCGTGTTGACTGAACTGGTTAAATGAACGCAGCCCACGAAACCACCAACGACCGCCTGAGCAAGGCAATCGGAGCAGGCCTTTTGATCGCGGTCGTCTTTGCGGCGCTTGCTCACGGTGCGGTCGAGCCCTGGTCGGTACTGGTCTTCGAAGGCATGATCGTTGCGCTTTTGGTGATCTGGTTAATCAAGGTCCTGGTCGATAGGCGTCTAAAGCTTAATATCCCGCACACGGCCGTGCCGATCGCAGCGCTCGTAGCAGTGGGGCTCTTGCAGAGCGTGGCATTCACTGATGGCGGCGGCCGCTGGCTTAGCTTGTCAAAGAACGTAGGATACACTCGCGCGGCGGTGACGGTGCTGATCTTCCTGTTGATTTCCTTCCTCATCGCTTCGAATTTCTTTTCAACCCGCGAGCGGTTGTCGGCGCTGAAACACTTTCTCGTCATATACGGATTGGGGATGGCACTTTTCGCGCTCGTGCAGCACTTCACTTGGAACGGTCGTTTCTACTGGCTGCGGCCGACCGAGGCCACTTCGGCGTTTGGACCTTTTGCGAACCACAATCACTTTGCCGGTTATATGGAGTTGTTGATCCCGCTTCCAATCGCACTGATAATCACCCGCGCGGTTCGCACAGAGCTGCGAGTCCTTTACGGGTTCGCTGCGATGATGATGGGGGTGGCTGCCGTCTTGTCACTGTCGCGCGGCGGGATCATCAGCATTGTTGCGTCGATGATGTTCCTTGTACTAATGAGCGTCCGATCGATCCGGAGACGAGAGAACACCACCGGTACGAGACGAGTCCCGCAAGTAGCCTCTCAGATAGCGGTTGTAGTTGCGATATTAGTAGTGATCTCCGCTGGCGTCTTCTGGATCGGCGCCGATCCAGTCATCAATCGGGTGACGCAAAGTCAGCCCCTCAGCGGCGCCTCGCAGAGGGAGACTTTCTTCTCGAGCCGGGGTTGGGTATGGCGGGACACGGCGACGATGATTCGCTCCAATCCTCTGCTGGGGGTTGGTCTCGGTGCGTACGAGACGGCGTTTTCGATTTACACCAAGAGCGACGGCTCGCTAAGAGTTCCGCAGGCGCATAACGACTATCTGCAAATCGTGGCCGACTGCGGCATCGTTGGCGGGCTGATCGCTCTCTGGTTTATGGTGTCTGTGTTTCGCGCAGTCGCCAGGGGAATCAGCTCTCAAGACCCGCTCTATGCGGGCTTGGCGCTAGGCAGCGGAGCTGGCCTCTTCGGCTTGCTCGTTCACAGTCTGTTTGACTTCAATTTACAACTGCCTTCAAACGCTTTACTATTTTTACTGCTCTCGGCTGTCGCGACCCACATAGGGACCGCAGTCGGTGACAAAAAGAGAGCGAGGCCACTGGCTCCGGTTCGAAACCGGGTGCCGCTCGAGACCGAGAATGTCTCGTCTGCCAGTCTTGTGAGGGGTGCATAATGAACTCAACTACATCAGCGGAACAGGTGTCGAAGACGATGAGGGCTATTGCTCTAATGATCATCGCTTCTTGTACTGCGGTTGCCGGGGGACTACAAACAAACCGCAATCAGTCTACCGGGGTCTCCCCCAGTGGCTCAGTGGCGCAACCCGCAGGACGCGGATCAACTGCCGTGCTGGTCTCGCCGGAAGAAGACTACCGCATCGGTCCAAATGATGTGATCGACATCAGGGTTGAGAATGCTCCAGAACTAACCCAAACGTTTCGAGTGACCGCTGCTGGCACCTTCCTGATGCCGTACGTCGGCCGGGTCAGCGCTGCGAAGAAAACGACTGAGGAACTCGCGCTGCTGATCGCTGACGGCCTGCGCGGCGATTATCTCAAAGACCCGCGGGTTAGCGTGTCAGTAAAGGAATTCAACAGCCGCTCTTTCTTCATCCAGGGCTCGGTGAGAAGCCCGGGTGTTTTTCAGATCGAAGGAAGGCCGTCTATGCTCGAGCTGCTCACACTAGCCGGCGGTTTGACCGAAACTCACGGCGCGAACGCATACATCATTCGAAGGCTAAAAACGCCTGCGCAGAATGAGCCTGACCCTAACGTCTCAAAGACAGTCTCTGGAAACGAGGCCAACGGCGAGCCGGAGGCGGCGCTCGAGGAGAGACCCAAGTACGAGCTCAAAAGCGCGAACATCAATGGGCTGCTTAAGGGCCGCTTTGATCAAGACGTATTGCTGGAGCCGGGGGACATCATCAACATACCCCCTTCCGATGTCTTCTTCGTTGCGGGCGAAGTAAACGCCCCGGGCTCGTTCGCGCTCAAAGAAGGTACGACGTTGCAACAAGCCATATCGCTCGCGCAGGGTACGAACTACAAGGCCGCCTTAAACCGCGGCATCATATTTCGAGAGAATTCGAGCGGCAAGCGTGAGGAGTTGCGCGTTGATATCGGCGCAATCATGAGCGGCAAGAAAGAAGACGTTGAAATTTCCGCCAATGACATCATCATGGTGCCAAATAGCCGGACCAAATCGATCGGTGGAGCGCTGCTTAGAGCCTTCGGCATGAACTCAATCACCCGGCTGCCGATCCCGTGACATGTATCAACCTGCTTGGTCTTTTAAGGAGCACCACCCCCGGTGACTCTATTGGAGAACAGTCTATGACGGACGAACGTTTGGAACTTGAGAAAATCCCCACGCCGGACGATGCTCCCTTACTCCGGCCGGGATACCCTCATCTCGGGGCCTATCCTGATGCCACGCCGTATGGTTACGGGTATGGATACGGGGAAGCTGATGAGCGAGCATACATAGGGCGGATGTGGCGCGCCATCAAAAAGCGCAAACTTGTGATCATCGTCATTGCCATAATCGTCACAGCCGTTGTTACGGTCGAGGTGTATCGCACGAAGTCCACCTACCAGGCTTCGACGACGATCGAAATCGCAAAGGACAGCCGCACACTGTTCAGAAGCGGTGACATGATTTTGCAAACCGACGACGGAGACGATATCTACTACGCACAGTCGGCATTGAAAACTCGGATCCGCCAACTCCAAAGCCGGCCGCTGCTCGAGGACGTAGTCGTAAACCTGAAGCTCGATCAGAACCCCAACCTAATGGACGTAACAACTCGCAAGTCGATCCTTGAGTCGATTAAGACCATTGGAGGACGGCTCGGTTCGCAGGAGAGCTGGACTCCGCCCACTGTGCAGGAAACCCCGGCCGTGACTTCTCCAACTGATCGTACCCGCGAGGAGAGCGCGCACCTCGCTCCCTACGTCAACGTGCTAGCGGCCAACCTCACCGCCGAACCACTGCCCGACACGCGGATGCTCGTCGTCTCGTTCAGCCATACCGATCCGGTGCTGGCAGCCGATATCGTCGACAACATCGCACAGGTCTTCATTAAACGGAGCTATGAGAGCAAAACCGAAAAATACACCAACGCTTCAGAATGGCTTGATAAGTCCACGCGTGAACTCAAAGCCAGCGTCGAGCGGGCCGAAAGAGAACTGGCCGACTACAGCAGCGGTCATAATATCTATTCGGCGGACGCCAGGGAGAACCTGGCGGTCGAAAAGCTGACCAAGCTCCACGGCGAAGCCACCAGGACCCAAACGGAGCGAATGCTGAAACAGTCGCTATATGAGGAGGTCAAAGCCGGGCGCGTGTCGCAGCTTCCGGAATCATTCTCAGATCCGAGGACAACCGAGCTCCAGAAGAGGCTGGGCGAACTGAAGGTCCAGCTTTCGCAGCTCGAGATTACCTACGGACCCAAACATCCCAAGGTGGTTGCGGCAAAAGAGGAAATGGCCGCGATTCAAACGCAGATCGATGACAGCAGATCGTCGCTTCAGGAAAGGCTAAAGGCCGATTACGAGCGGGCGGTGCGAGACGAAGGGTCGCTCGGGACCGCGCTGGCTGTTGCGAAGGCCGAAGCAGCCCAGCAAAACCAGGCCGCGATTCAGTTCAATATCCTCAAAAAGAATGTCGAGATCGCCAACTCCTTATATACCGAATTCCTGCAGAAGATGAATCAAGCCAAGATTCAGGAGCACGAGCAACACAGCGGTGTGAAGATGATCGACCCGCCGCAAGTACCTACGTCTCCGGTGGCTCCCAATCGCCCGCGCACGATACTAATTGGGTTTATGGTGAGTCTGCTCGCGGGTGTGGGATTAGTCTTTTTCCTCGAATACCTGGACAATACCGTCAAGACCGTCGAGGACGTTAGCCGTTACACCCAACTTCCGGCGCTCAGCGTCATACCGGCGATTTCCGGACGCAAGCCGCGTCTACTGACCAGCGGCAGCAACGGAAAGAAGAAGAGTACAGCGGGTCTTGGAAATGGGGGACACATCAGGACGGATCAAATGAGCGTACTCGACAGCCGGTCGTCGGTGGCTGAGGCGTATCGCGTGCTCCGGACCTCGGTGCTGCTGTCTTCGGTGGACCGGCCGCCAAAGACGATATTGATTACAAGCGGACAGCCGGGCGAGGGCAAAACGACCACGGTTGTCAACACGGCGATCTCGCTTGCGCAACTGGGAGCATCGGTGTTGATCATTGATTGCGATCTTCGAAAGCCATCTACCCATAAGGTGCTGGGCGTCGATCAGTCGCGCGGGTTGTCGACGTACCTGTCCCGCGATGTGGACATCAACGACGTAATCCAGAAGCTGCCTATCGCGAACCTGTCGTTGCTACCGTGCGGCCCGATACCTCCGAACCCGTCAGAGATGATCAGCTCGGCGAAGATGAAACAGATGCTGCAGACGCTATCCGAGACCTACGATCACATCATCATCGACTCGCCGCCGCTGCTGAAGGTCACCGACCCGGTTATCTTGTCAACTATGGTAGACGGGGTGATCCTTGTCGTGCACGGAGGCAAGAGCACGCGGGACGTTGTGCGCCGAACGCGGCAAGAATTGTCGATTGCCGGCGCGAGGATCTTCGGCGTAGTTCTGAACAACATCGATGCTGGTGAGGAAGGTTATGACAACTATTATTACGGGGCTTATTCCGATTATGAGGAGAGCGCCGGAACGAGCACTTGATTTGAGCAGTCGGACGAGAGTAGTCACAAGCGAGTTTGCCTGGCAGCCCTTGGGAAGTGGCGGGATCTGGCAAAGCACAGAAGTACGTCGGCGAGGATGAGGATAACTTCAACTCGAGCTTCGACCCTTCACAGTCTTCCATAATCTGGAGAAAGTAATCCGATGCCTAATTTCCGGCTCGACGCGATGTAGGCAGCGGTGCTGCGAGTAAAGCTCCGACACCTTGATCAATGGACCGAAGCAAGGCAGCGAAACGCGGCGGTGTATCGGGACCTGTTCGGCGAAGCCGGCTTGGCCGTGACTCTCGACGAATTCTCGGGCGGCTCACCTGGGGTGGTGTTGCCGTTCGAGTCGCCGAATGTACGTCACATCTATAATCAGTTTGTGATCAGGAGCCAGCGCCGAGACGAGTTGATAAAGCATTTGAAGGAGCGTCAGATCGGTACTGAGATTTATTATCCCGTGCCGATGCACTTACAGGAATGCTTCGCGGACCTGGGCTATGGAGAGGGCGATTTCCTCGCCAGCGAGTCGGCCGCCGATCAAACGCTGGCGCTTCCTATCTATCCGGAGTTGACCTACGGGATGTTGTCAGCAGTTGCCGACGCGATAACCGAGTTTTACGCGTAGGTGTGAACGGTTAGCCAGCAAGCATGCTTTCAACTCTCGACAACCAACATTCGACCGCTGATTGCCGATCGCTAGTTTAAGAATCACGGGCCGCTGAGCAAACTGGCTGCTAATGGAAAAATCACTTCCCGCTCCTGGTGCACCCACACAAGCACAACCAACCCAGCCGCTCCGTTATGTTGCTGCGAGCGCAGCAATGGCGTCCGGAACTGCTGAGGTCGTCACGCGCGTCCTCACAGTAGTGCTGGCGATCGTGACCGCGCGCGTGCTGGAACCTGTCGAGGTGGGATTGCTCGGCCTGGCGGTCATAGTTATTGGCGTCGTCTCGATGCTGGGCTTTTATCCCGAGACGGCGGCGGTTGCGGCGCGCGGCGAAGAAAGCGAAGGCAAGTACGCGCTTGCGGCTACTGCAATTCGGGCGGCTCTGTTGGCGTCGTTGTTTGCGATTACGTGGCTCGCCTTCTCAGCGATCTCCCGTTATCTCACAGGGAAAGACGACGCGGCTGGTCCTCTCCGCGATTTGTTGCTCGTACTTGCCTGGATGCCCGTGTTTGAGTTGTTGAGCGGCTATGCCCAGGTGGTGATGCAGAGGCGGCTCGAATTGAACCTCCTCGCGCGGCTTCAGATCCTGCAACCGGTTCTCTTTGTCGGATCAGCCCTGGCGCTGTTGATAACCGGGTACGGCTATATCGGCGTGGCGTGGGCTAACATTGCCAGCAGCGCAGCAATAACTCTGCTGCTGTGGTGGCGATTGCTCTCAACCGGATCGGCCGCATGGCCTGGCTGGCCTTCGAAGAGGATATGGACCGAAACCATACGGGGCACCATGAAGGTGCTCATTGGCGGGTTCGGCGGTTATCTTGGCGGACGAGTCGATAACCTGTTGGTGGCCGGCTCAATCGGGCCGGCGGCGATGAGCTTTTACTCGATGGCGTGGAATGCCTCACGCACGCCTGCCAACGTCTTCGCGAGGGCGATCAACTTTGTTTTGGTACCGGCCCTGGCCCGAATTCAGGATGACCCGTCGCGGGTGCAACGTGCGCTGCGGGAATGTCTGCGCACTTCATACCTACTCCTGGCGCCCGCTTGCGCGATTCTATTCGTGACGGCCCCCGTGCTCGTTACGTATCTGATTGGTCCCAAGTGGCTCCCGCTGGTTCCGGCGCTGCGGGTCATGTGCTTCACGGTGCTGGCGGTGCCGATTCTGTTTGCGTGCGGAGCACTGTTGGTAGGGACCGGAAGAGCGCATCTTGTTGGGATCGCGACAGGCGTACAGCTAGCGACGCTTTTCATAGCTATCCCGCCGCTGTCGGGCCGCTGGGGTGTTGTTGGTGCGGCTTACGCGGACAGCGTCGCGGTATTTCTCCTGACTCTAACGCTGGTCATAACCGCGCGGTTCGCTACCCGGCAAGTCGGTTTCCGGGTTCTTAAGTCGGCCGCTGTGCCGCTAGTGGCGGCAGTGAGTTCGGGTGGCCTCGCATTCCTCCTAACGAGTTCGATCCAGTCGGGTGCGGTGCGGCTTTCAGCAGGAGTCTGTGTCACTTCGCTCGGATACGTGCTGATCGTGGCGCTTCTGGGCGGTCGAGCTGGACTGCTCGACCTGGCAGATATGGTGCGTACAGTGGTTCGACGGTCCCCGATCCCCGCTGCGTCGCAAATGTGAAAGGAGTCAATCGGATGTCTGCCGTTATTGCCGGCAATGTCTCTGAATACAATCTGGCGTTAGCTGAGCGCATAGTACCGCTCGTCGCTGAGTTCTTCCATTTGACCGAGCGCGAGGTCTGGGAACGAATTGACCACGAGTTGCAAAGCCCGGGCTCAACTGTTGCGGATGCTTGGAGGTTGGCAAAACCCAAGAGTCCAGATGAGGTTATGCGCTTCTATGGCGAGACCGACAGTTATGTGTATGATCTTGTCGTCGACCATTGCCACGCTCGACGTCGTGGAGCCTGGAGTGCGTTAATGGCGCGCATTGAGCGACTCGGCTCGCCCCGGAGCGTTCTGTTATACGGGGATGGCATCGGCAGTGACTCAATTGCGCTTGCACGATGTGGTCATCGAGTAACCTATTTCGACGTCCCTGGCATTACCTCCGCTTTTGCCCGATTCCGGTTTGAACGGGAGAACCCGGCGAATCTCATTGCAGTGATTGAAGCAGAAGCTGACATCCCCGCCTGGACCTTCGACGTCGCCGTGTGCATCGAAGTGCTTGAGCACGTTCCGGATCCGCCGGCTGTAATGAGAGCCCTCCATCGTGCCCTGAGACCCGGGGGCATAGCCTTGATCACTGAAAGCTTCGAGAGCGTAGGTGACGAGTTCCCGTCACACTTGCCCGAAAACTTTCGATATGCGGGGCGGACACACCAGCTAATGGAGGGGATTGGTTTTGCAAACACCTACTACAACACTGATCCTGTGAATCGGCCGATGGAATTTACAAAGGTCGGCGGCGACGTCTCTGGAGCTCTGCTCAAGATAAAGGGAAAACTACGCCGCGCCGTTGAATCGCGATGGCGGCGCGTTAGTCGAGTTACGGGCTAGTGGTGGCACTGATCAGTAGCAGTTTGAAGTTGCGCATCTGGCAAGTCGCCGAAACGTACCCTCCCGGCTACGGTGGAGGCGCGGCCATCTACATCCAGGACGTTTCCCGAGCGCTGGCCCAGCGCGGTCACGATGTCCGAGTTCTTTGCACCGAGAACTCAGACAATAAGCCTTACAGCGTTCGCACAGATTATGATGGAGCGGTTCGCGTCGATCGAGTTAACCTGCCGTATTTTAAGACGCGCGACCCGGATGGATGGCAACTGGGACTCGCGGGTTGGCGCGGCCACGAGCGCCGGATCAGCGGGGTTGTTAGCAGTTTGTTGGCCGACTGGAGACCGGACATCGTGCATTACAGCACAGCGCGTCCGCTCGGCGAAGAGTGCCTGATTACGATCCACCGAGAAGGCGTGCCAATTGTGGGCTTCGTGCACGAAGCGTGGTTGATTTGTACGCGACTCATGCTTTTGAGATCGCCGACGTCGGAGCCTTGCCCCGGCCCGCGGCCGCTTCGATGCGCTGAATGCATGTATAGTCACTACGACGGCAGCCACGCTCGCGCTATGGTGAAGCTGCCCTGGCGCCTGCTCAAACTCGGGGTCTATCCGGCCTACCGGATCTGGCGCCGGTCACGTGCGAGGAAGTGTCTGAGCGGGGCTCTCGGCTACTCCCATTTCATGATAGGCATGCACCAGCCGCGTATCAGTGGTCAGGTGGAGTACGTACCTCTGGGGATCAACCTGTCTGGTCGCTGCCCTGGTTCGCCCTCTCGGCCGAGGACTCCTCTCCGATTCGGATTCCTGGCAGGTTTCCAACAGACCAAGGGGATCTTACACGTGCTCGAAGCGGCTGCTTCACTCAAGAGAGCAGGTCTCAGCTTCGAACTGCACGTTTGGGGTCCGAACCTCGACAACGGACTCGAGCAAGTCGCTAAGCACGGGCTTGAGGACCGAGTCTTCCTTCGAGGGATGTACGCGCCTGACGAGCTTTGGAATGTCTACTCGGAGATCGACGTTGCGTTGATGGCAACGACTGTGTGCGAACCACTCGGTCGCATTCCGCTCGAGGCCGCTGCGGCGGGGGCTACAACCATCGCGCCCGCAATCGGCGGGATCACCGAAACGATCCGGGACGGAGTGGACGGACTGTTGTACGAGTTCCGCGACCCGAGCGAACTCGAGCGCCAGATGCGCCGCGTGCTGGAAGAGCCCGGACTGGTGCGCCGACTTATGGATAACTTGCGTCCCGTGCTGGATACGCGAGACAGAGTCGGAGCTGTCGAGCAGTTCTATTTTCAGGTACTGGGGATCAGGAGTGAGTCCCTTGCCGCTGTTACGATTTGACAGGTCAGCAATCAGCCTCCGGGTATTCCACGGTCCCGAAGGGCAACACCGGGATCAGCCGCAGTAACGCCCCGGGAAGGAACCAGGAATGAAAGTAGTGATCCTCTGCGGAGGTCAGGGTACTCGTCTCCGTGAAGAAACTGAAGTCCGGCCAAAACCGATGGTCGAAATCGGTAGCCGCCCGATCCTTTGGCACATAATGAAGCTCTACGCTCATCACGGACTCAACGAGTTCGTGCTATGTCTGGGATACAAGGGTTACATCATCAAAGACTTCTTCCTGAACTACGAAGCGCGGATGAAAGACGTCACCGTGCGGCTGGGCAATCTTCCGGCCGTCAAGTTTCACAACGGCCACGACGAGGACGGATGGACGGTGACGCTTGCGGAGACGGGAGACGCGGCGATGACCGGCGCCCGCCTTCACCGGGTGCGCCGGTATGTGGATCGCGGGCCCTTCTGCCTGACCTACGGTGACGGGCTGGGTGATGTGAACATCACTGAGTTGCTTCGGTTCCATCGCTCGCACGGCAAGCTTGGCACAGTGACCGGCGTGCGTCCGCCGGGCCGGTTCGGCGAACTGGAGCTTAAGGACGGCAAGGTGGAGGCCTTCGCCGAAAAACCACAGGCGACCGAAGGATGCATCAACGGCGGCTTCTTTGTTTTCGAGCCCGAGTTCGTCGATCGTTATCTCGAGGACCGAGATGACCTAACGCTCGAAAGCGAGCCGCTTCAACGGCTGGCAGCCGATGGTGAGTTGATGGTCTATCGGCATGACGGCTTCTGGCAGCCGATGGATACCTATCGAGAATGGAAGCTGCTGCAAGATATGTGGGACACAGGCCGAGCGCCCTGGAAGGTATGGGAGTGAGCAACGAAACGAAAACATTCTGGCGAGAGCGACCGGTCCTGGTTACTGGATCTACTGGCCTGCTTGGGAGCTGGCTGACAAAAGCCCTGATTGAGCGCGGGGCTTTTGTCGTCGCGCTCATACGCGATTGGGTGCCCGAGAACGAGTTGTTTCGCTCCGGTATGCTCGAACGAGTCTGCGTGGTGCGCGGAGATATTTGCGATCGTGACACAGTCGAGCGCGCGCTGGGCGAGTACGAGATCGACACAGTGTTTCACCTCGCGGCGCAAACAATAGTCGGCATCGCCAACCGGAACCCCATCAGCACGTTCGAGTCGAATATAGGCGGAACGTGGTCCGTGCTCGAAGCCTGCCGGCGCGCGCCCACCGTTCAACAGATCATTGTAGCTTCTTCCGACAAGGCGTACGGCAGTCACGAGCGATTACCTTACTCCGAAGACGCTGCGCTCCAGGGAAGGCATCCCTACGACGTTAGCAAGTCGTGCGCGGACCTGATCGCCCAAAGCTACGCGACGACCTTCGGCTTGCCGGTCTGCGTCACGCGGTGTGGAAACCTTTACGGCGGCGGCGATTTGAACTGGAATCGAATAGTGCCGGGCACGATAAGATCGGCATTGCACGGCGAGCGCCCGGTGATTCGCAGTGATGGTAGCTTCATTCGCGATTACTTTTATGTAGAAGACGGGGCGCTTGCTTACTTGATGCTGGCGGAACAACTGGCAGCGCGCCGCGAGCTTGGAGGCGAGGCGTTCAACTTCAGCAATGAGATTCAGGTGACGGTGCTCGAGCTGGCTCAAATGGTTCTGCGTTTGATCGGGCGTGAAGACCTCGAGCTGGACGTCCGAGGTGAAGCAAGCAACGAGATCACGCATCAATACCTCGACGCTACAAAAGCCCGCGCCTCGCTCGGGTGGCAGCCTCGCTACACCCTCGAAGAAGGCGTCACTCGAACTATCCTGTGGTATCGCGATTTTCTGAGAACGCAGGCGTCTCGCCCGCAGACGTTCCGATGACGTGACCGATGTCAGATTTATCCTGTCTTGAAAACGTAGCCGTAACGGGAGCAACCGGCTTCATCGGGGGCCACCTGGTGTGGGCGCTTGTCGCCGCGGGCTGCCGCCCGACGCTCGTGACTCGCTCCCGGAACCACGATGGTTATCTAGAGGAGTTCGGTGAAGAGATCCGATGGGCTGAGGTGAATCTCAGTGAAGCCAACAGCGTCCGAGAGTTTCTCCGGCTCCAGAAGCCCAGAGTTTTAGTTCACCTCGCGGGGACGCGAGGGCGCACCGATGCACGTGGTTCGGCGGCCGCCTGTGAGGAGTTGAACTTTCGCGTGACAGTAGACCTGCTGCGAGCGGCGATGACGGCCGAAGTCCATAGGATTGTGATTCTTGGCACCGCCGAGGAGTATGGAAATCAACCCGGGCCCCAGCATGAAGCGCTTCCTTCGCTAGCCACATCGCCTTATGGGGTTTCCAAGGCCAGGGCAACCGAGCAGGCGATGAAAATTCACGCGGAGGCCGGCTGTCCGGTCGTGGTCGTCAGGCCTTTCAGCGTATACGGGCCCGGCCAGCCGAGCGATATGTTCATCGCTGAAGCCGTGGATGCCGCCGTTCGCAACGTCGAATTCCGAATGTCGCACGGAGAGCAAAAGCGTGATCTGATCTTCGTCGAGGACGTAGTGCGAGGTCTTCTCGCCGCCGCCAGCGCGCCCGGAATCGAAGGAAGCGTTATTAATCTAGGCACAGGTGAGGCTCATAGCTTGCGCGACGTGGCGGAGCTTATCTGGAGGATGGCGGGCGCTAATGCGCCGCTTCTCATCGGCGCTCGTCACGCACCCGAAGAGGAGCTTTACGACACCTGGGCAGAAATAACTTTGGCGCGACGGCTGCTCGGATGGGAGCCCAGTGTTGGTTTGAATAAGGGGCTTGAACGAACTATCGATTTCGCGCGCACTCGCCTGGGAGTCAGGGCACAAAGATGTCAAGTGATGTGATTGTTCTGGGAGCGGGGCTTGCTGGCCTCAGCGCAGCCTATCATCTCGGCGGAGAGTGCGAGGTCTTCGAAAGGGAGGACTATCTTGGTGGCCACTGCCGCACCAAGAGCGTGGACGGATTCAATTTTGATGAAGGGGCTCACGTCTTTTTTGGCAAAGACGACTGCTCGCGTGAGTTCGTTTGGGAGCCGCTCGGTGATGAGATGATCGCCCATCGCGCGGAGATTTGGAACAACTACGACACGACGCGTTATGGCCGCTACCCTGTTCAAGCGAATGCCAACGCTTTGCCGCCTGAGCTGGCCACCAGGTGCGTGATGGATTTCGTCGAGGCCAGCCGGCAGCTTGAGCCGGAAGTTCGCACCTACGAGGAGTGGTGCTACGCATCTTTCGGGAAAACCTTCGCGGACGAGTTCATGCTGCGCTACGCACGCAAAGTCTGGACTGTCGAACCGCGTGAGATGAACACCGAATGGTTGGGCTCCAAGGTAGGAGGGCGAATCTCGAGGCCGTCGATGGAGCAAGTCATTCGAGGAGTGATCGATCCCAATCCACAAGAGTTGAATTACCTTACCGATTTTTCATATCCCGCGAGCGGCGGCTTCGGACGGATTATCGATCCTGTCGCATCCGGCGCCACACGGGTTCGACTCGGGTGCGGTGTGACGCGGATCGAGACGGATGCGCGACGGATTACCTTTGCGGATGGGACCGAGCGAAACTACACGGCGGCGATCTCGACAATCCCGCTGCCAACGCTTGTGCGTCTAGCCGCTGACGCTCCCGCGGAGGTGCGTGCTGCTGCCGAACGCTTGATGTGGACCTCAGTTCGTTGCGTGAATCTCGGCATAGCGCGGCCGGATGTTGGGCCTGGGCACTGGGTTTATTTCTACGATCACGACGTTCCGTTCTTTCGCGTGAGCTTTCCCTCTAAGTTCGCGCCTGACAACGCGCCGCCGGGACATAGCTCGATCTCCTGCGAAATCGCTTATTCTCGCCGGAAGCCGCTTAACGAAGACCGGCTGGTGGAACGCGTTGTTGAATCGCTCAGGCGCACCGGTATTCTCGAGGACTCGGACCGCATTGTAGTCGCCGATCAGATAAACATTCCCTACGCGTACGTCGTGTTCGATTTCAATCGCGAGCCCAGCCTACGCACAATCCACACGTGGATGGAGAGCGTTGGACTCTACGCGTGCGGACGTTTTGGAGAGTGGGGATACCACTGGAGCTTCGAGGCCATCGAGAGTGGAAGACGAGTGGCAGGCCGTGTGGCCGAGCAACTGGACATCGTCGTGTCGGTTTGAGAAAGCAATGACACCAACCGTCAGCGTTTGCATTCCCACTTACAACACCGCGCGATATTTGCCGGAGGCGATTGAGAGTGTATTGCAACAGGAGTTCACGGATTACGAATTGGTGATCTGCGATAACGCCTCGACCGACGAGACGCCGGAACTCTGCCGGAAATACGGTGATTCACGCATCCGCTACTTGCGCTTCACCGACCTAACGAACCAGGCGGGTAACTTCAATCGTTGCCTTGATGAGGTCAGAGGAGAATTCTTTACCCTGCTGCACGCAGATGATTTGCTTCTCCCCGGCTTTTTGAGCGACCGGGTTACACGGTTGAACGAGCACCCCGAAACTGGCTTCGTCTTCGGCGCAGTGAAAGTTGTTGACTCGGACGGGGCAGTGATTGATACCAAGAGGCAATGGAACACTGACCGATTCTTTCCTGCTTGCCAACTGCTTGAATCGCTTTTGCTTGGTTGCATCGTGTCTCCGCCTTCGCTGATGGTTCGGAAGTCATGCGCGAGCAAGGCCGGACGGTTTCGAACCGACCTGACGTGGGGTCATGACTGGGAGTGGGCGTTGAGGCTTTCACGATGCGGCGCAGCAGGCTACGCCAGCGAGCCCTTGGCCGCGTATCGGGTACATGATGCCAGTGGCACGGCTGAGATCCTCGGAGCGGCGAAGAATGGGCATCAGGAGCGGCGAATCCTGAAGGAAACATTTACAAGGTTATCAGTTGAAGACAGACGATGGAGTGCGCTCAGCCGGTCCGCGTTTCAAGCGCTCAGTCGGCGCCATATGTATTTTGCTGAGCTTGGTCTTCTCGGTGGGCAAAAAGCGGTGGCCAGAAACAACCTATATTACGCAGCGAGGGCAGACTTGATCATGCTGACACGTCCGACCTTTTGGGCACTGTTATTAAGTTCTATCGGGTCAACCAAGCTGTATGCGCGATATCGCGCGCTACGCAACGAAGCGCCAGCGTCAGGCAGTCAGTTGTGAACGACATTAAGCTAAGCGTCATAATTCCCACACACAATCGAGCCAAAGAGTTGGCAGATACGCTTGCCTGCCTAAAGCGCCAGAGTCTTGCTGCCGCCGAGTACGAGATTATCGTGGTGGATGACGGTTCATCCCCTCCTGTCAGCCTCCGCGAAAGCAGTGAAAATCCAAGGTGCTTGCTCGTGCGGCTTGAAGGCCTCGAGCGATCGGCGGCACGCAATGCCGGCGCGGCAGCGGCGAAAGGACACGTTTTAGTCTTTGTGGACGACGATATGACGGTCGGAAGCACGTTCCTTGACAATCATCTGCGCGCGCACCGTGAGTGGCCGGATGCGCTTGTGGTTGGCTCGGTGCGCCTTCCAGATGGCTTGGTGGCAACGCCGTTTGGCTGCTTTCGACAGACGCTTGAGCAACGCGGATTGCCACAGACTCGCGGGCTTAAGACGATGCGCAACTTGTGCACCGCCGCAAATATGTCCATACCTAGAGGTCTGTTTCATAAGCTCGGCGGGTTTGATGGCTCGCTGGCGAGCAGCGAGGACCAGGACTTCGCTTTTCGCCACTCCAGGCGCGGGGGAAAAATCGCGTTTATCCCTGAAGCGGACGCCATCCATAACGACAGCGCATTGCACATCAGCAGTTACTGCCGGCGCGCAGAGTGGGGCGCCGAGCACATGGTCCCCTTCTGCAAGCGTTATCCCGATTGGCCGGACAATGTCGAGCGCGAGCGGGTGAACGGGCCGGTGCAGTGGGGAAGAGAACCGCTCGCGATTAGCGCGCGCAAATTATTTAAGCTGGTAGTTGCTCTCAACGCGATTTTGGCGATTCTGTTCTTAATTACTTCGATAATTGAACGCGTAGCGCCAAACAGTTTCGCGCTTGATCGATGCTATCGTCTGCTTCTCGGCGCTCACATATTCCACGGCTATCGAAAAGGAAGAACACGCGCGTCAATTGGCGATCAGCAGGCAGCGATAGCGACGGACAACTGGGTGAAAGCCGATGACTGCTGACGGTTTGATTATCTAATGCAAAACATCTTGCACTTCGCACAGGACAGCGACACCAGCGGCTTCTTCCCGCAGCTTGCCAAGTGGCACGACCGGAGTCGCTACCGAATGTTCTTCGCCACGCTCAATCCGATTGCGCCCTGGCTGCGCGACTATATGCAAGCTCAAGGGGTCGAGTGTTTCAGTTGCGATTGCAGAAATCGCGGCCAGTATACGCTTGGAATGCTCCGCCTGGCGCGGTTCTTGCAGCACAGACAGATCGATATTTTGCATACCCACCTGTTCGAGCCGTCGGTCATAGGATTGGTGGCAGGGTTATTGGCGCGCACACGGACTCGTGTCGTGACACGTCATTACTCAGACTATCACACGCGCATAAACAAGAGGTGGCATGTGCGTCTGGATCAGCTTTGCACTCGACTGAGCCACGCCGTCATCGCAGTCTCCGAGCATACCGCCGAGCACTTGATTCAGGTCGAAAACGCTCCACGCGAGAAGGTCCACGCCATCATGAATGGTATTGATTTTGATCGTGCCAAGCCTTCCGCTCCGGACGCCCGCGAGCGGGTTCGCCGCGAGTTTTTCGCCGAGGATTCATATCTCTTGTTGATCGTCGCACGGCTTCATCCAGAGAAGGGACACCACTACCTGTTTGAAGCTCTTCGGGAACTGCGCGGACTGTGCGACCGGTCGGTTCGGCTACTCGTGGCGGGCAAGGGAACCTTTGAATCCGCCTATAGGGAGGAGGTTCGAGCGCTGGGTTGCGAAGACATCGTTTCCTTTCTTGGGTTCCGCAACGACGCAGCTGACCTTATTGCAGCAGCCGACCTCCTTATTCTTCCCAGTCTTGCCGAAGCGTTTGGGTTGACGCTTACCGAAGCCCTGTATCTGGGCACGCCGGTCGTCGCGACGCGAGTGGGAGGGATCCCAGAAATCGTGGATGATGGCATTGATGGGGTCCTCGTTCCTCCGGCGGACAGCAAAGCTCTCGCAGCCGCGATTGTTGATTTGCTAAATGATCGCGATAAGCGACACAAAATGGCCGGGGCTGGACGAGAGAAGGTTGTCAGCCGGTTTCGGTTTGAAGATATGGTGCGAGCGTACGAAGCGATTTACCTACAACATTCGAACGACTCGCTTGAGGGAGCGGATGCCAGAAGTCTCGATAGTCATTCCCACGTATAACTCAGCGCGGTACCTGGTCGAGGCGGTTAAGAGCGTGCTGGCCCAGACCTTCAGGGACTTCGAAGTCCTCGTCGTTGATGATGGGTCAACAGATGAGACCGAGACGCTGATGCGCCGGTACGGAACTCCTGTTCGCTACATTCGACAGAACAATGGCGGAGTTGCGGCAGCACGCAATCGAGGCATCAAAGAGAGCTGCGGCCGGTATATAGCGTTCCTAGATGCGGATGATACGTGGTATCCGGATAAGCTTGAGCAGCAATTGACGGCACTGGAGAAGGAGAAGGACCGCCGCTTTTGTTACTCAGCCTTCACAGTGGTTGACTCCGACCTTGTACCACTGGGCGTCAATCACAGCAATCGGGACGGATCCGCGCTCGAAGACCTTTTGACGCGAGGCAACGTCGTTGGGAGTATCTGCACGGTCTTGTGTGAGCGTTCGCTGTTTGCGACGGCAGGAGGGTTCGATCCTGCGCTGAGCCAGTGCGCCGATTGGGACATGTGGGTTCGCATTGCCGCGCTTACCGATTTTCTCTACTTGGATGACACGCTGGTTACCTACAGACAACACGGGACTAATATGAGCCGAAACGCGCCGTTGCTTGAGCGTGACAGTTTGCTTGTATTGAAGAAGGGATTCGCACTACCAGGACTTCCGCCTTCCTTGCTAAAGCGCCGTAGAAGCGCTTTGGCGCGAAACTACATGGTGCTTGCAGGCACTTACGTTCACGCTCGGCGGTACATTGATTTTGCGCGCTGCGCAGCGCGCGCGGTCACTATGGATGTTCGTCAGGTACGCTACTTGATTGCTTTCCCGTATCGAGCCGCGGCACGGCTCCGCCCGAACCGCACGACCCAGACTGCATAGCTTCCAAATGCAAAGAAAGTCAAAGCCCCGTGTGCTCTACATCGTTTACTGGGGCGCCGCCGAGCCATTGGGACAGTCGCTCGTTTTACCCGCAGTTAAGAGGTTAGCTGCGCTGGGCGCTGATCTAACGCTCGTTACCTTTGAAAAGTCAGCAGACCTGGCGCGGACCAGCGAGATCGGTTCGATTCGCGCAAATTTGAACGAGCACGACGTTGACTGGATACCGCTTCGATATCACAAGCGGCCCAAGATACCTGCGACCGCATTTGACTTTTTTCACGGTTGCGCTCGAGGCATCGCGGCAAAGTTGCGGTGTCGGCCTGATATCGTTCACGCCCGGACATTCGTGGGTGGATTAATGGGACTTGCGACTGCGTCACTGTTGAGAGCAAGGCTGATCTATCACAACGAGGGCTTCTATCCTGATGAGCAGGTTGATGCCGGCGTCTGGCAGGTGAATTCAGCGCCGCACCGCGTTGCGAAGTTCTTGGAGCAGCAGCTGTATTTGCGGGCAGATGCAGTCATTGCCCTCTCGTCTAAAGCGAAGGTCGCGATTGAGGGCCTCGCTACCATGCGTACCAGGAGGACACCGGTTATAGTCGTTCCTAGCTGCGTAGATCTGAATCACTTTCGATGGAACCGTTCAAAGACACTCGCCCAGGGCGAGGAACTGCGATTTGTTTATATCGGGGGGGTGGGAGGCCGCTATGATCTCGAGCGAGTCGGCCGCTTTGTGGCTATCGTATCGAGTATGGTAAAACGCGCGCATTTTCGAATCCTCACTCGGTCTGACCCTAACCTGGTTGCTTCCATGCTAAGCACTTTATCCGACGACGCTTGGTCGATGGGAACCGTTCCGTACAGTGCTATGCCAGACGAGTTGGCGCGAGAACACGTTGGCCTGCACTTTCTGAGGCAGGGGCAGGCGGATCACGCAGGATCGCCGACCAAGATCGGTGAGTACTGGGCCGCCGGGCTTCCAGTTGTTGTGACGCCGAACGCTGGGGACACTGATGAGATCATTCGCCGCGAGCGAGTCGGCGTAATCGTAAATGAGCACAGCGACGAAGCGTACGCGCGGGCGTTGGCAGAACTCCGTTCGTTGCTCAAGGACGATCAGTTGCCCGCGCGATGCCGCCGCGCCGCAGAGATTCATTACGCGCTTGAGCCTGCTTGCGAACGGCAGATCAATCTCTATCATGGCTTGCTTTCTCGCGCGACAGAGCCGGCCGCTGGCGCTTATTCAATCGAAGACGACGCGAGATAATTGTTCGCTGAAGGCGCTTGTTGATGAGAGCTGAATCGCGATTGCATGCTGACCCCGTAGAGGAGACCCGAACACTCACGAGAAGCGATGGCGCGATTAACGGGCGCGTCAAAAGAGGATTAAAGAGACTGCGCGCCTTGCGGCCGTTCAATCAGGTTGCCACTTCGACGGTTCATGCTCTTTTCAGCGCCATGGGCCGGCGGTCCGAGTTCATAATCAAGCACCTTCACAGGGTTGGGGATGTTAGGCTTGCGCTTCCGAACAATCGAACTTTGCGGCTATGGTCGCGCGGCGATGACTGGGTGTCCAATCAAGTCTACTGGCGCGGTTGGGACGGCTATAGCCTGAAACGGTGCCTCTCTCTTTTATCGCCTCGCAGCATGCGCACAGGTAACCTTCGATGTTTCGCGTACGTCGGGCTCTTCACGCTGCTTACGGCCCACGCCAATCCAGACGGGCGAGTATACGCGTTTGAGCCGCTGCCCGGGGTTTATGAGCGGTTGCGGAAAAACGTCGCCCTCAACAGGCTCGACCGGGTACAGTGCATCAAGAGCGCGGTAGGCGAGATTGACGGCGCGGCAGAATTCTTCCACGTGCCAGTCGAGTTGCCCACAAGTTCGAGCCCCTCCTACGAGTTCATGTGCTCGGCAAATAATTTGACGGTTTCGACTGTTCCGATAATCACACTTGATCGCTTCGTTGAGCAAAACAAGATTGATCGCGTTGACCTGGTGAAGATAGACACCGAAAGCACCGAGCCGCAGGTGTTGCGCGGAATGATTAAGGCGCTGCGAAGGGACAGACCGTTCATAGTTTGTGAAGTGCTGGGACGCGGCAGCGAGCGTGAGCTTGAAGAAGCCCTGCGACCGATTGGCTACCGATACTATCATCTGACGCCAGACGGTCCCGTATTCCGCGAACGAATTGAAGGTCATCCAGAATGGCTGAATTATCTGTTTACGATATTATCGCCCGATGAGGTCGCGGGTCTTTGATTACGACATGAGAACTCACCACGAAACGACATCGGTTTGCGCGCTGGTGCCATATCCGCGCGGTACCGCGCCAAGCCAGCGCTTTAGGATAGAGCAGTGGCTGCCCTACCTCGAGGCTCAAGGGATCTCCGTTGACTTGGTTCCGTTTGCCGATGAGCAGCTCATGGAGCTGCTGTATAAGCCCGGACGCCGCGCTGCTAAAGCCTTTGCTAACGCAATTCGGTTCCTTCTCCGATGCGCGGACGCGACAAAGACACGCCGCTACGACGCGGTGCTGATACACAGGGCTGCTTGTATAGCGGGGCCTGCTGTGCTCGAAAGACTCGTTGCTTTGTTCGGGCGACCTGTGATCTACGATTTTGACGACGCGATCTTCAAGCTGCATACGACGGAGGCTAATCGGGGATTCGGATGGCTGAAGTTCCCGGGCAAAACCGCCACCATCTGCCGCATCAGCAAGCACGTGGTTGTTGGCAACGCCTGGCTCGCAGACTACGCTCGCCAATTCAATCAACACGTGACGATCATTCCCACCAGCATTGACACTGACCATTACCGGCCTGAGAAGAAGAACGGATCGAACGGCCGTGTGGTAGTGGGTTGGACGGGAAGCTCAACATCGCAAACTCATCTGGAGATGTTTGCTCCGGTGTTGCGCGAGCTGACAACACGCCGCGATGTGGAGTTTCGTGTAATTTCCGATCGAGAACCGTTACTACCGGGGGTTAGCTACGTGTGGCGGCCCTGGTCGGCGCGTACCGAGGTTGATGAACTGTCTCTCATTGACATCGGCATTATGCCGATGCCCGCTGACGAGTGGTCCCGTGGCAAGTGCGCGGCGAAGGCGTTGCAATACATGGGTATGGGGATCCCGACCATATGTTCCGCAGTCGGCGCGAACTGCGATGTGATACAGCACGGAGAAAACGGACTGCTGGCGCTGACATCCTCCGAGTGGATCACGAACCTAGAGTCGCTGGTTGACAATGCGGCGCTTCGTGAAAGAGTCGGGATGATGGGCCGCCGTACTGTCGAAGAACGCTACTCGATGCGCCACTGCGCCGATCTTTTCGCGCGAGTGGTTCGCGAAGCACTGGGACAACAGATGCGCGCCGTGAGCAACGCTTGCAAGGCCAAAGTTGACAAGACCATTGTCGGTGTTCAACCCGACATAGAAGTGTGACGAAGTGCGACCGGCAATCAAGATAATCTGTTGAAATAAAAGCGACTAGCCAATAGATCAGTGCTCGGAGCAGGGCTCAGTTCGCCGAGCGCTATCGGGATGGATGCTTCGCTGTCTGAGTACTTCGCGTTTGTTTTGCTGGAAACTTAAGGCCACGAGCAATTTAGCTAATCCAAAGGATTTCTATGATTCTAGTGACCGGCGGTGCTGGGTTTATCGGATCGCACCTAGTCGATGGATTGCTCGAGAGAGGCTATCGGGTCCGAGTGCTCGATGCCTTCATCGAGCAAGTTCACGGCGCGAGTCCATATCAACTGCCCTCGGTCGTCGAAGTTATCCGCGGCGACGTTCGCGATCGTTCCTTAGTCGATAGGGCACTTGAAGACATTGAGGTCGTGTTCCATGAAGCCGCTGAAGTCGGCGTCGGCCAGTCTATGTACGAGATCGAGCGATACGTCGACTCCAACAGCTTGGGCACGGCGACTTTGCTCGAAGCACTGGTGGCCCGACGCGGACATGTGCGAAAACTGATAGTCGCATCCTCGATGTCGATCTATGGAGAGGGCGCGTATTCATGTGGGAATTGCGGGCCAGTGGCGCCGCGGCTGCGGACAGTGGCACAACTTGAATCGCGCGATTGGCAAATGCGATGTCCTCAATGCGCGGCTGACCTCGAGCCGGCGGCGACGCCGGAAACGAAGCCGCTCGATCCAGCCTCGGTCTATGCCGTGACAAAGCAGGATCAGGAGCAGATGTGCATCATGGTTGGTCGAGCTTACGGCATTCCCACAGTAGCTTTACGATACTTTAACGTCTATGGCGCGCGACAGGCGCTTTCAAATCCATACACTGGGGTTGCCGCGATCTTTTCGTCGCGGCTGCTGAATGGTCAGCCGCCACTGATATTCGAAGACGGTTTTCAAAGTCGCGATTTCACTCACGTTCAGGACATTGTTCAGGCGAACCTCCGCGTGATCGATTCAGAAGCCGCGGATTTCCAGGTTATCAATGTCGGCACCGGAGCGGCTTCCAGTATTGCGCGCGTCGCTCAACTGCTCGCCGAAGGTCTGGGTGTTTCGACCGAACCAAGAATAATAGGCCGCTTTCGAGAAGGCGATGTTCGACATTGCTTCGCCGACATCTCACGCGCGCGGGAACTGCTTGGGTATGAGCCGACTGTCTCGCTCGAACAAGGGATTCCACAGCTTCTCGAGTGGGCTCGAGGACAGAAGGCTGTTGACACCGTCGAACAAGCGGCGGAGGAGCTACAATCTTTCGGATTAATGCGATGATGGGAATGTTTTCTAAGATCAGTCGGGAGTCGATGCGTAACAGAGTTATTGCTTTAGCCTTTGCACTATTCGTGGTCTACGGTTCGCTGTGGTTAGGCAACGATGTCGTCATAGCGCCACAATTTTACCTGGCCATCGTTGTTGGCATCATCCCGGCGGCGGTCTGTATCTGGATCATCCTGCGCAGCCGGACCCCCGATCAGCGTTTCCTGGTGAAGGTCTTTATCGGGGGGCTCGCGGTGCGATACATCCTGGCTTATGCGATCTACAGTCGGAATTTGCAGCAGTTTCTCGGGGCGGATGCTGACACCTACGATGCGTTTGGAAACGCGCTGCTTCAGTCCTGGAAGGGGCTCGTGGATCCCAACGCCTTCTGGCTCGTCAAGTATACTACCGCGCGAACATCGGGCTTTGGAATGTATTACTTTGTGGCTGGGATATATTACGTCATTGGCCAGAACCCGCTAGCAATACAACTCATCAACTCCGCTATTGGCGCGGGGGTCTGCATCGCCGGATACAAGATAGCGATGATGGTGTATCCGAACCAGCGAGTAGCTCGAACCGTGGCCATTATGACCGCGTTTGCGCCCTCGCTAGTTCTGTGGACCTCGCAGGGGCTAAAGGACGGCCCGATCATGTTGTGTTTGTGCTTGTGCGTGCTCTATGCGCTCAAGGTGCGCACTAAGGTTGAGATCAAGAGCTTCGTACTTCTTCTGGGGTCGTTGCTTTGCCTGTACACGCTCCGTCACTATGCGGCGTACATTATGTTCACGGCGGTAACCGGGGGACTATTGTTCACCGCGCAAAAAAAACTCGATCCCGTTCGAATGTTGCAAGGAGCGGTGCTGGTCATCATCATCGGTCTCGCCTTTAGCTACTTTGGAGCGGGAGAGGTTGCTAAGAGCACGATCGACCTCAACCGCATACAGAACGCGCGCGCGTGGAGCGCTAGGGTCTCAAACAGCGGCTTTGGCGGCGATGTCGACATTACCGATCCCGAGGCCGCCATAGAATACTTGCCTCTGGGAGTCCTCTACGTGTTGCTTTCGCCGTTTCCATGGATGATCAATAATTTTCGGCAGCTCATAACACTACCGGAATTGATTGCCTGGTGGTGCCTGATGCCGATGATGGCGAAAGGATATTGGTTCGCGCTCAGAACCCGACTCCGGCAGTCGTTCGTGATCTGTACTTTCGTATTAGGACTCACGCTCGCGTTTGCGCTCTACCAGTCAAACGCCGGGACCGCGTACAGGCACCGCTCTCAGTTGTACGTTTTCTTTTTCATTTTCATTTGCATTGGATTGGAGTTGAGGCGAAGCGCTAAACGTGAAAAATGGTCTCGAATGTATCAACCGGTTCCTTTTGGCACGCTCTCGGGCGCTGCGGTTCCTCAGCGGGTAACCGCAAGCCCGATGGAGATTCAGGCTGAGTAGTCCTGACCAAGGAATCAAGTCAAATGTGTGGAATTGTCGGCATAGTGGACTCCAACGGACGAGCGATAGATGAGGCGCCGCTACGCGACATGTGTGCCGCCCTTGTCCATCGCGGACCGGATGATGAAGGATACTATGTTTCCTGTGACCCTGAAAGAGGTTCGAGCAATTCTCAGAGGGTCGCCTGTGTGGGCCTGGGCATGCGCCGCCTTTCGATTATCGATCTCTCTACGGGCGAGCAGCCGATTCATAATGAAGACAAGACTGTTTGGGTAGTGCTAAACGGCGAAATCTACAACTATCCCGAGTTGCGAGCTGGGCTTGAGAAACAGGGACACACCTTTTACACCCACAGTGACACTGAAACGATCGTGCACGCGTATGAAGAGTACGGCGATGATGTGCCCAAACATCTGCGAGGGATGTTTGCTTTTGCTCTGTGGGATGCGAATCAACAAAAGCTGCTCCTCGCGCGTGACCGCGTGGGCAAGAAGCCGTTGCTCTATTCGATCATCGGACGCGAGCTTGTATTCGCTTCCGAGTTTCAAGCGATACTTCGCCACCCCGATGTATCGCGGGATGTCAGCGAGGCCGCGATATCGCACTACCTCTCGTTTATGTGTGTGCCCGCGCCGCTCACTGCTTTTCGCAATGTGCACAAGCTAGAGCCTGGGCACGTTCTGATCTGGCAAGACGGCGAGGCTGAGATCAGCCGCTATTGGTCGCTTGATTTCAGAAACAAGATCGACATCTCGGAGCAAGAAGCGGGCGAGCGGGTCGTCGAGCTCCTGCGCGATGCGGTGCGAGTGCGTCTGATGTCGGACGTCCCCCTGGGAGCTTTTCTTTCTGGAGGGATCGACTCGAGCGCGGTCGTGGCTTTGATGAGCGAGCTTTCATCCGAGCGTGTGAAGACCTTTTCAATAGGCTTCGACGAGCAGGAGTTCAACGAGATCGGACACGCGCGCCGGGTAGCCGAGCGATTCGGAACCGAACATCACGAGTTCGTCGTCCGCCCGAACGCAGTCGAGGTCCTTCCGACCCTCGTGAGACATTACGGTGAGCCATACGCCGACTCGTCGGCCATCCCGACTTACTACCTGGCGAAGATGACGCGGCAGCACGTGACGGTTGCCCTGAATGGCGATGGTGGTGATGAATGCTTCGCAGGATATGAACGCTATACGGCGATGCGAATCGCCGAACGTTATAATCATTTGCCGCGTCTGTTGCGAGAGCAAGTCGTGGAACCGGCCATAGCAGCCATTCCTGAGGCGGGCTCGACAAGGTCGCGGCTTGGCAAGGCGCGCCGGTTCCTCGATGTCATGGGCCGCCCCGCCGGGGAACGCTATTTGAGATGGACGAGCGCAATAAGCGAAGAGCTAAAAGCGGAGTTGTGCACGACGGCGTTTCTCGCGCGGACCTCGGCCGCCAAGGCGATTGGCTACGTGCAACCGTGGTTCGAAGGGAACGGGAACACTGACATAGTTGATCGCGCGCTTATGGCCGACACGTCACACTATCTGCCGAACGACCTGCTGGTGAAGGTGGACATCGCAACCATGGCGGTGTCGCTCGAAGCGCGCTCGCCGTTTCTCGATCATCACCTTGTGGAGTTCGCGGCAAGCCTGCCGGCGCGGTACAAGCTTCGCGGGCTTACGACAAAGTACCTTTTGAAGAACGCCCTCAAGGGGCTGCTCCCGGCAGAGAACCTCACCCGAAGAAAGATGGGATTCGGCGTTCCGATTGGCCGGTGGTTCCGCGGCGAGCTGAAGGGTTTTCTCCCGGAAACCATTTTGTCGGAACGCGCGCTTGGCCGCGGATATTTCAATCGCGAAGTCGTCAGCCACCTTGTCGAAGCGCACGTGGACGGACGCCGGGACTACGCTCATCAACTCTGGACGTTGCTAATGCTCGAATTGTGGCATCGGGAATTTATTGATTGATCAGTCATCTCGCTATCTGGTGCTGAATGAAAACTGATGTAAAAGAAACCCGCCTGGACTCATTTAGGGTGGGGCTCATCACTGATCTTTCCGATAGTTCCTGCCCTGCGATTGAACATTTGGCGCTCGGCGAGGACGCGTGAAGGAGATGAAGGCGATCGGCTCACTTGTTTCCCAACCGACTGTGATCGAGACATTCCCAGTTAGTTCCTTCCGATTGAGCGTGCTGGTTCCGGCGTACAACGAACGGTACGTTGTGGAGGCGAGTCTTCGCCGCGTCCTGAAGCTTCGGCACAAGCTGATTCGCAGCCTGGAGCTGGTTGTGGTTGACGATCATAGCACCGACGGCACCTGGGAAGTTCTCCAACGGGTCGCAGCGGAAGATGAACGCGTTATTCTGCTGAGACACGAGCGCAATCTGGGAAAGGGAGCGGCGATCCGCACTGCCATCACTCATGCCTGGGGCGGCATCAGTCTGATCGCCGTTGCCGTTAAGGACCAGCCGTTGCCGTGAGATCCTGGCAGCTCTATGGCTTTTGACTCTACATCGTACCGTTCAATGACTGAAAAGAGAGTTCGCAAGGACACCTCGCCTGCGTTTCTGGCGCCGCTCAGAGTTGTGCGCATAATTGATCGGTTGAATATCGGTGGTCCTGCAAAACACGTCGTGTGGCTGACCGCCGGTCTAAGCGAAGCCGAGTTTGAAACAACGCTGATTACCGGCGTGGTCCCGCCCGGCGAGGGCGATATGAGCTATTTCGCTCGCGAGAACGAGGTCGAGCCGATCGTGATCAGGGAGATGAGCCGCGAACTTAGTCTTCGCGACATTTTGGTGATCGCGAAGCTGCTGCGGCAATTCTTCAAGCTGAAGCCGCAGATCATTCACACGCACAAGGCAAAGGCGGGCGCGGCCGGACGGATCGCCGCGACGATCTACAAATGGATGACGCCATCGGCGCTGTGGTTGCGGCCGCGCAATTGCCGCGTCGTTCATACCTATCACGGGCATGTGTTTCACAGCTACTACGGTCCTTTTAAGACGCGGCTGTTCATTGCGATCGAACGCATGCTTGCGAGAGTCTGCACCGATCGAATAGTCGTCATCAGCGAACAGCAAAGGCGCGAGATTTGTGAGTCATTCCAGGTTGGCCGGGGCGAACAATTCCGTGTGGTACCGCTGGGCCTGGATCTTGATGAACTGGTCGAGGATCGTGGACGGCTCCGAAAAGAATTCGGGATCTCGGATGACGAAGTCGCGATTGGTATCGTGGGGCGGCTCTGCGAAGTAAAGAACCATTCGATGTTCCTCGAATCGGCGACCCGCATAGCGCAACCATCCAACAAAAACGGGCCGCTGACCCGCCTCGTAATCGTCGGAGACGGTCACTTGCGGGCGGACATCGAGAGGCAGGCGCGCGATCTCGGCGCTGCCGACAAGACTGTCTTCACCGGTTTTCGTGAAGATGCGACCTCGCTGTATGCAGGCCTCGACATAGTTGCGCTGACGTCGCTCAATGAAGGAACGCCTCTGACGCTGATCGAAGCTATGTGCTGCGGGCGTGCGGTCGCCGCCACTGAAGTTGGAGGCGTGGTTGATGTTATGGGCGCGCGCAGGGCATCATTGGAAGGCTTCACCGTTTGGGATCATGGGGTCACTGCGCCGAGCCGGGATGCGGACGCGTTCGCTCGCGCGCTGCGGTTCCTGATCGAACGTCCCGACCTTCGCCGCGAGATGGGCGAGCGAGGGCGTGCATTCGTGAGAGCAAACCTCTCGAGGGATCGACTGGTGGGTGACATAGAAATGCTCTATCACGAGTTGATGGGCGACGAAGCGCGAGTGGCCGCAGGAGCGACTCGAGGCTTAGTTAGTTTTAGCGGGAAGGGAAACACCTTATGAAAGTATTAATCACCGGCGGGGCGGGGTTCATTGGATCGCATCTGGCCGAGTGCCTCCTGGCGCGCGGCGACGAGGTGCACCTGCTTGATGATCTCTCGACCGGCTCAATTGAGAATATAGTGTTGATCAAGAATCACCCGAACCTCACTTATCACATCGACACGATTCGCAACTATCGGCTCACAGCCGAGCTCGTAGACAACTGCGATATCGTCTACCACCTGGCCGCCGCCGTTGGGGTGAAGCTGATAGTCGAGAGCCCGGTCAGCACAATCGAGACGAACATACGGGGCACTGACATCGTGCTGAGCCTCGCGGCAAAGAAACGAAAGCGGGTGGTGATAACGTCAACGTCCGAGGTGTACGGCAAACGCAACAAAGTGCCTTTCAACGAAGATGACGATCTGGTAATGGGGCCGACGAATAAGGGCCGCTGGAGCTACGCCTGCTCGAAGGCCATAGACGAGTTTCTGGCGATTGCCTATTGGAAAGAGAAGCGGGTGCCGACCGTAATCGTCCGGTTGTTCAACACGGTTGGTCCGCGCCAGACCGGACGCTACGGCATGGTGATTCCCAACTTCGTCCAGCAGTCGCTGACGGGACAGGACATCACGGTGTATGGCGACGGCAAGCAGACTCGATGCTTCACCCACGTGTCAGACGTCATTGGAGCGCTGATCGCGATTGCTGAGCATCCGCAAGCGGTGGGCGAGGTCTACAACATAGGGAGCGATCACGAGATCTCGATGCTCGAGCTTGCCGAAAAAATCAAGCACCTCACCGAGTCGGCGTCTAACATTGTGTTCGTGCCCTACGACAAGGCTTACGAGGAGGGGTTCGAGGATATGATGAGGCGAGTCCCCGATATTTCGAAGATTCGCGCGCTGATCGGGTACGAGCCGAAGGTCGATTTGGAAGCAATGCTCACAAGCATCATCGATTACCACCGCGTGAAGATGGTGGGCGAGATGGGAATACCGGCGAGTTCTCTTGTGTTTCAGTCAAGGGAGTCGCTGCCCAGCTAAGACACAATGCGGAATCCTAAGAGAATGATTATCGATTGGAGTGGATATGCGAATCATCTTAGCTAGTTTTTCCACTCTGCTGCTCGGGCTTGTCCTCACAATGATCGCCCGTGCTGCATCACACCGCGTCGGAATGGTTGCTGCGCCAAGGCAGGACCGATGGCATCAGAAGCCAACCCCGATGCTGGGCGGCGTCGCGATATATATTGCGTTTGTGGCTGGCTTTTTGGTCTTTGCGCCGAGGCTTTCGAGCACATATGCGATCCTCGTGGCCGGTACACTGCTGTTTCTGACCGGGCTGGTGGATGACGCAATACACATAAAGCCGTACACCAAGCTCGTCCTTCAGCTTATCGCGGCCGCAACGGCAGTCTTTTTTGGCCTGCATCTGCCGTGGGTAGAGTACCAGTGGATCAACGACGTGTTGACCATCTTCTGGCTGGTAGGAATAACCAACGCGATCAACTTGCTCGACAACATGGATGGGCTCGCCGGCGGAATAACCGTGATCTCCTGTTTGTTTCTTGCGCTCACGTTCTTGCTCAACGGGCAAACGTCGGCGGCGGTACTGCCTGCGCTATTGGGAGGAGCGGTGCTTGGCTTTCTGGCATTCAACTTTAACCCGGCGTCGATATTCATGGGCGACAGCGGTTCGATGTTCCTCGGGTTCGTGCTCGCGGGTACGGCACTATTGGCGGACACAGGACGCTTTCGCAGTCTGACATCGGTGTTGCTTACACCGGTTCTAATCCTGATGATTCCGATCTTCGATACCTGCTTTGTCACGGTCTCGCGTAAGTTGTCGGGGAGGCCGATCTCACGAGGGGGGCGCGATCATGCCTCTCATCGGCTGGTCGCTCTGGGTGTCTCGGAGCGGCGCGCGGTGATCTTGCTATACCTGTTCGCCGCTACATGCGGCGTGCTCGCTTTGGCGGTGAGATGGCTCGAGACGGCCGTGGTATTGGCGCTCGTGCCGCTGTTCGCTTTGTTGGTGCTATTTCTGGGGCTCTATCTGGGTAAGGTTCGTGTCTATGACGAAGGCAAGGAGCCGGAGGGAATTCGGCTTATAAACACTATCGCGGATTTCTCCTATAAGCGGCGCGTGTTCGAGGTGCTGCTGGATGTTGCGCTGATCGCGCTGGCCTACTACGGGGCATTCGTGTTGAGGTGGGACGGAGTGCTTCCGGACGAGCAACTCCAAATCTTTTTGAAGACGCTGCCGCTGGTGATCATCATCCAGATGGCGTTCTTCTTGGTGGGTGGCGTGTACCGCGGGCTGTGGCGCTATGTCGGAATCACCGACTTGCTGATGATCGCGCGCGCCGTAGCCGCGGGCGCGACCGTAAGCACGATCGTAGTGTTTCTGATGTATTGGTTTCGTGGACCCTCGAGAGCCGTGGCTCTGCTAGACATGCTGTTGTTGCTCGTTTTCGTGAGCGTTAGCCGAGTCTCGTTTCTCATGCTGAAGGCGCTGATCGTTGGCCGCGCGAACCCCGACCCCAATGCAAAGCCGGTTCTGATATACGGCGCTGGAGACGGAGGCGAGCTGCTGATCCGCGAAATACTAAACAACCCGGATCATCGCTACGCGCCGGTTGGCTTCATCGACGACGACGGCCGGAAGGCGGGCAAGAAAATTCACGGCTATCGAATCTTCGATAGCACTGACCTCCCGAATCTCATTCGAGCTTACGGCATAAGCGAGGTGCTTATATCCAGCTTCAAGGTGCCCGAAGCCAGACTCGATAGCCTTCGAAGCATGGGTGTTTGTCTTAAGAAAATGTCGATACGTATCGAGTAAATGCGACATGATGTGGAAACGATTTAGAGCAGGCAAGCAGGAGGACCAAATGAAGCTCAAGGCAGGAACAATCTTAGTGGGACTTGTCCTGGCGGCGGCAGCGCCCGTAGTAATGGCGCAGTCGATGATCGTAACGATCGCGTTGGGGCCGAATCAGATAGGACAGGTGAAGACGACTCAGGGAATCACGACCAGAGTAACTTTTCCTGAGACAGTCAGGGATATTATATGCGGGGATCTTTATGATCCGTCGACCGGGAAGGGAAGCTTCGTTGTGCAGCGAATCGACAATGACGTGTTTCTCAAACCGGTTGTCGCCAAGGGACTGAGCAACCTGTTTGTGAAGACGGGAGAGAAGGGCGAGCATACCTACAGCTTTGACCTGCAGATCGTCTCACTTGACCAGGCTCATCGCGTGGTTAATGTAGCCGATGCTTCAACTAACAGCCCGCCAACGGCCCAGCCAACAGCCGATTCTTCTGAACATGCTCGAAAGATTCCGACAAACGCGCAGCAGCAGGCCGACGAGATTATTCGCGGCGCGCGCCAGCAGGCTGACCGCATAATGGCGCAGGCCAATCAAAAGGCTTCGGAGACGTACAGCAAGGCCCTCCAACGCGCTGAAGACCTCGATCGCAAGTCGGCCGAGCGCGCCCAGGAAGAAATCGAACAAAGATTCCAGCGCGCGATGATACAGGGCGTGCGCGAGATCAAGAGCGCTGACTCCCGCGTCGTTGCGAAAAAGATCAGCATCACGTTGGACCCTCGAGTGCTGACGTTTGACGAAAAATCATATTTGCGCTACACGATCAAGAATGACGGCGACAAGGAATTTGGTTTCGCCGGCCTCACCCTCGAACAGCGGTCCGGCAAGGAGACTTTCGTCATTCCGGCCAAGGTGATTCAGGGCAGGGTTGAGAACAGGCTCAACCCGGGCGAGACGATAATGGGCATCATTGTGTTCGACCAAAGAGAAATTAGGGCGGGAGCCAAGCTGACCCTGTACGTTCGGGGTGAGGATAACAGCGAAGTCGCCCGCTTGAACATTTACTAGCTTTGTGAGGAATCATCCGAGGATCAACGGCGATAAGATGAATTGGCAGCCTACCTAAATGGGTAATTCTATTGGCGTTCGAAACGCAGATTGTTGTTGACTTTCGAAGGAGCATTTCGTAACCTTGAGGCCTGAAGGATGGGAATGACAGATCGCACGCTGTTACCGACTGAATTCCTTTCCGGGGCTTCTTTGCAAAAAGAACTGGAGGCACTATGAGGATAGCTAGAAATCACTACAGAGCCGGCCTCAGCGGTTTGTTGTCGCTTATGCTTGCGGCTACTTTTTCGCTGAGTTCATTCGCGGCTGCCGGAGTAACCAACCCAACTGACGAGGCCATCACAGATAGTCTGCTCGTTTCTCAAGCGCCGACCGGGACTCTCACGGCACACGGCCCCGTCCTTGTTAATGGCAATGAAGCCAAGACCGGCGCAACCATTACCGATGGTAGCGTGATACAAACCCGAACGGGCGGTCACGCAATCATCGAGCTTGGAGCGCCAGGCCGAGTCGAACTTGATCCTATCACGGCGATCACCTTGACCATGACGAGCAACTCGATACATGCGACGCTCGACAAGTGCGGTCAGGGCGTGACTCTGGTTTTACCCGCCGGTGTAACGGGATTGGTGAAGATTCTTGACATGACCGATATAGGAGTCTTGAAGAAAGATAGAGAAGTCGACGTCAAGGTCTTTAAGGGCGAAGCGCTGGTTAAATACGGTCAAGGTAAAGAGAAGATCGTAAAAGCCGGGGACCACAAGGAGTTCGACAACGCGATCGAGGTGACCGCGACCGGGGATGCGATAGTCAAGGTTTACTGCATCGAAGATCATTATCCGTTGCTACTTTGGGCGGCACTGGCGGCAATCGCCATTCCAATTCGCGAGGCTATCGGAGAGACTCCCCCGGTGCTCAGTCAGCTTACGCCTTAGAAACTACTGGCGGGTTCTCGGTAGCAAACGCTTATCAATCAGCACCCCGGCTCAAAGAGTAGCGCCGGGGTGCTGTGCTATGGGGCGAGAACACGGGTAGAGAGAAGCACCCCTCTGCTTTCTGAGCACGGACAATTCTCTCAACTCTGATTGGGAATCCGTCTCCGCGATCTAAGAAATCACAAGGAGCTGTCGGGGTGTCCGAGACGATGTTGACAAAAGGTGAGCGACTGACAAATTCGAATGCGTCCCGCGGGTTGCTGATCGCGCGGCTGCTTGCCGGCGCTTGGCGAGCTTCGCCGCCTCAGCCGACTACGTCATCGCTGGAATTGGAACAGCTTGCTCCCTTGCTCTTGAATTCCGGAGCCGGTGCGCTCGCTTGGTGTAAACTGCGCCACTCTGAACTGAGCTGCTCCGCTGTGGCGGACCAGTTACATCAAGCCTATCGACTCCAGTCCCTTCAAGCTGCGCTTCACGAACGCAGTCTGAAGCAGGTGATTTCTCTGCTACGGGGCATTGGTGTAGAGCCGATGCTGGTGAAAGGTTGGTCCATTGCCCGGATCTACCCGGAAGCGGCCATGCGCCCATACTGTGACCTTGACCTGTGCGTGTTGCCGGATCACTACAAGAAGGCCAGTGATGCGCTGAAGAGTATCGAAGGCCTTGTAACCAATGTGGACTTACATGCGGGTTTTGGTAAGTTTTATGACCGCCGGACGGACGACATCTTCGCACGTTCGCAACTCGTGAAGCTGGATGATATCGGCGTGCGCATTCTCTGCGACGAGGACAACATCCGCTACCTATGCATGCACGTGTTGCGTCATGGCGCAGTACGCCCGCTTTGGCTATGCGACATCGCGGTGGCGTTGGAGTCGCGCACGTGCGAGTTTGACTGGGATCGTTGTCTGGCTGGTTCGCGACGTGAGGCCGATTGGGTTTCTTGCGCCATCAGACTTGCTTCATTTCTTCTCGGGGTCGACATAGAAGGTACGCCCGTTGCGCATCGGGGGCGGAAGCTCCCGAGTTGGTTGGTCAAGGCTGTAACGCGCGACTGGGGAATTTCTTTTCGATCCCCGCGTCAAGTCCATGCGATGTTACGTCAGCCCTTGAGATTGTTGGATGAGTTGCCCAAAGAATTGCTCAGACACTGGCCGAACCCAATCGAGGCGACGATGACGTTGCGTGGTCCGTTCAACCGGCTTCCCAGACTTCCGTTCCAAGTTGGCCACGTGGTTTCGCGGACTTTCGCTTTGATATCGGAAATGATCGGCATGTCGAGGGTCATTCAGCATCGGAGTTGAAATGGAGATTCTTCTACTCGCTGCCCGAGTACTGCTTGCTTTGGTCTTCGGGATCGCTGGAGTCGCAAAGGCTACGGACCCCAGGGGTTCTCGGCGAGCGATTATAGGCTTTAGCGTGCCGGAAAAGCTTGCGACCCCGCTGGCCTGGTGCTTACCGTTTGCCGAGATCCTGATTGCGCTAGCGTTGATTTCTGTGCCTGCTGCTTGGGTAGGATCGATAGCCGCTTTTGCGCTGTTGCTTCTGTTTGCCGCGGGGATTGCGGTTAATCTGGCTCGCGGACAGGCGCCTGACTGTCATTGCTTTGGCCAACTTCATTCAGAACCAGTCAGCTGGCTCACGTTCGCACGCAATCTTGTGTTGATTGCAGTTGCTGGGCTGATCATGGTCCTGGGGAAAGACAACCCCGGGCCCAGCGCAGTGAGCTGGCTTGCGGAACTGAGGACAACCGAGCTAGTTAATCTGATCCTGGGCAGCGTCGCGGTCGCGCTGCTTGCGGCTGCTGTTGTATATCTCCGTCGAGTCCTGACGCAGCAGTCGAACCTTGTCGCAACAATTGATGCGATGAAAAAGGTGATCGATGAGGATTATGCAGAACCGCCGGTGGAGCGCAAAGATGCAGGCGCACCACTCGAGGGGCTAACCATTGGTGCGCCAGCTCCGAGTTTTTCACTTGAATCCATAGCAGGAGCGCCTGTGACTCTGGACGACCTGCTTGCCTACGGCAAACCGGTCCTGCTCTTGTTCGTCAGTCCCCACTGTTTGCCGTGCGAGACGCTTTTGCCGATCGTAAAGGTTTGGGAGCGTGAGTACGGTAATCAACTCACCCTTGCACTCATAAGCAAGGGTACGTTGAAGGATAACCAGGAACGAGTCGAGAAGTATGGAGCCAGGTATTTGCTGTTGCAGGGCGAACACTCAACTGGAGAGGATTATCAAGCTAAGTGGACTCCGGCTGCTGTCTTTGTCAGTCGCTATGGAAGGATTGCTAGCCGCATGAGCTTCGGGGATGAGGCAATCCGGGCATTGGTCGCCGAGACGGTTGGCAAAGACGCGCGGCTTAGCGCGGGCAACGGAGCGAGGTCACAGGGACACGGGCCTCAAATTGCCGAGGGAAAATCTTCGCTTAGAGTTGGTGACCCGTCTCCGAACTTTTCGATTGTTGACCTTCAAGGTGAAGCCGTCGGCTCTAAGGATTTCCTGGGTCGAGACACGCTTCTGTTGTTCTGGGATCCAGGATGTCCGTTCTGTCGAGCAATGTCCGAGGACATCACGAGATGGGAAGACAAACCGCCAAAGGGGGCTCCGCGACTTGTGTTCGTCGCCTCAGGTGATGGGGAGCAAATCGAAGAATCGAGCAGGAGTTTCAAGTCTCGGTTTCTACTCGATCAGGAATTTGAGGTGGGCGATCTTTTTGGCACGAAATTAACCCCGTCGGCGGTGTTGATCGATCGCGATGGCAGAATCGCGTCAATCGTGGGGATCGGACTAACGAATGTTCTAGCGCTCGCCGGAATTCGAAAACTGGAACTGCCGATAGCAGCAAACTTGTGAGTAGACTGTGGATCAAATGTGATGAATGTACACTTAACTATGACGTTCGCCCTGATTTCAGGGCAGTCGATCGGTTGAACAACAAGGTTTGACCGAAAAGGAGATAGGCATGAAGAACAAAATCGAGAATCCTGCGGCTCTCGCTCGCAATGATGAGCTTGTAGTTCAGGACTTGCCCGACGAAGTGCTGGTATACGACCTCAAAAGCCATAAGGCTCACTGCCTTAACAAAACGGCTGCCTTTATTTGGAACCATTGTGACGGGCAGAGAACGGCTGATGAGATCGCCAGGCTTATGGAGAAGGAATGGCACACGCCGGTCACTGAAGACGCAGTCTGGTTTGCCTTGAACAAGCTCAGCAAAGCTGAGTTGTTACAGGAGCGGATCGTGCTGCCGGAAGCAAAAGCCGGCATGTCACGGCGGAGTGCCGTGCGGCGACTGGGATTTGGAGCTTTGCTGGCCGTCCCTGTAGTCATGTCAATTGTGACGCCGACGCCAGCGGCGGCAACTTCGATCCCTCTAGAGTGTCAGGCCTGCGTTAAAAAGCAGAATACCTCAAGCAACTGTCCCGCTGTCTGTAACAACATCTGCGGGTCCTGCTTTGACAATTCTGGCTGTGGCAACGGGCAGTTTGTAGGCTGTAGGACCTGCTTTGCTTGTTTGGACGGGCCCGCATCCGGCGGTGTCGGCACCGTAAGTTGGACGGCACCAGGGAGTCAAGGTTGCGGCGATACCATTCAGTGCGTGTAATGAGAGATTGGTTCAGAGCAAAACAATCTCCTCATCCCTGCTGGAGCCTATGTCAGCCGACTTAAGCTGGCTGGGCTGGCATCGTTGCAGTCATTGCATGTGCTAACTGCTCTCGCGCCGGCGGCAAACTAGCCGCCGGTAAAGGCTGGAGTGGTTGGAGGCGTCGCCTGGCAAGCCGAGACGGATGTCCGGCGGCGCTAGCGCCGTAAGTTATGCAATTGTTCGATGAAATCGGTTCACTGATCGAGCAACGCTGGAAAAAGCACAGCTACGAGGAGAGACTGTTTCCAGAAATTGCCGCCGAAGCGCTGGCCGAAACATCTCTGGACAAACACGTCTCTCCTTGGGAAATCGTTCTCCAGCTTTTCACCACCACTCAGATCCCAAGCCGGCAGGACCTCGCTGCAGAATTCGGTAACCCGCCCATTACCCTGTACACCGGTCCAAGATTTCATATCGATGTCTAGTACTGGCTTGATGGGGCCACGGGCATTCACCAGCACTCGTTTTGTGGCGCGTTTCAGGTGCTGCTCGGTTCGAGCCTTCACTGCCACTGCAGGTTCGTGCCCAGACGCGAAATCAGCGAGTATCGAGAGCAAGCTAGTAAAGCTATTCGATCCGAAATTCACTGCTCTTCAAATCAGTCTTCCGGGATCAAACCCCATCTCTGGCAGCAACTCAATCAATGGTAAACTGACCCGGCCCCTTTCAGCCCCGAACTCCCACCGCGCCACACCGTGCGCTCGCCTTGCTTCGTTTCTTTGCGGAGCGGGCCCAAATCGTAGAGCAATGAGCAACAGCAAATTAAGTTTCTCCAGTAGTTAACTCCTCGGTCATGCCATACCCTGCAAGCGAGAACGTCCAGCCATTGTCGGCCCAAAAGAGATCCGAAGGCCCACGGCGCTGGCGAAGATCTCTCCCGTGGCTTGCGGTGCTGATATCCTGCGCGGTCTATGCTGCACACTTCCTCTTCGGAGGCGGAGAGAGCCGCCGAATACAAGACAGTTGGGCCTACTTGCAGCTGGCGAATGGTGCACAAGCAGCTGTTCCTTTTAACACGCGCATCACAACGCCGTTCCTTGCGTCGGGCATTGCGGCTGCTACCGGCTTACCAACGTCCGCCGCCTTCAAGCTACTTACCCCGGCTGCACTCCTGGCGTCGCTACTAATCTTGCGAGGAATCATTCGCAGACGCGGCGGCTTCGGAGAGTGGCAAGCCGCGGCGCTCCTCGCTTTCGGCTGTTCGCTTGCGGTGACCTTCGGCTATATACCGATCCTCGTCGATCCAACCTTACTCCTGCTCACTTGCCTCACGATTGCGGCGCTGGATGCCGGCCACCTGCGAGCCGCCCTCGCGCTAGCATGTATCGCTGCGCTGACAAAAGAGTTCGGTCTTTTTCTTGGTCCCATCTGGGCTTTTTCCGCTTATCGCCAAGGCTTTCGGAAGATGGCATATGCTGGATTGATTGTCCCGATTGCAGCTCTTCTCATTGTGCTATTCGCCCGTCAGTCTAGCGCAGGCATCGGATTCCCCGGTTGGCCGTCGTTTGCTTCACACCTAATGTTCGATTGGCAGTTGTCTGTTTTTCGTGTGAGAGGACCCGGCGATTACGCGAAACTGGTATATATGTGGGCTTGGTGTGGGCTTTGGCCAGTGTTCTTGATTTCAATGTTTAGCCTTCCTTCTAGCCTTATTAAGCGAACCAGGCTTAGCGCTGACCAACTGGGATTTGCGCTTTTGCTTGCGAGTTTGCCTGTTCTGTTGTTAGGTGACTGGAGTCGCAATCTTATTATCCTGGTTCCGTTTGCGTGCATCGTCGCCACGGCACATCCGTTAGCCAGGGATCGTTACTTCGGCTTGCTTCTGGCACTAGGCGGACTATCCACGGCGCTGGCGCGTCCGCTTCACGGTGAACCACTGCCGCGTGCGCTCTCGCTGACGATGGCGGTTATCAGCGTAGTCTCATCCTTACTGATCGGGATAAAGATCCTGCAATTTGCGCTGTCGAGTTCCGGCCCGCAGCTCGACCGAGGATTGGAACATCCCGCACCCGCAGTAGCAGATCGATAGTCGAAAGTTATTCCCCTTGCGGCGGGGGCAATTGTTCCCTCTCGTCAGCCCCCGAACAATGTCGCGATTAGTGCTCGCCCTTTACGTAACTTCACTCGCCCTGCTGCCTTGGACGTGGTTTCCTCCATTTCCCTGGCTTCACGAACACGCCCAGTGGAGTGATGCGGTCTTCGGCGGGACGGCAGTTTTGTGGGCCATCGAGCGATGCCAACTCGGCAAGTGGCCTCGTTTGCGCCCCGCTCACGCCGCCCTCGCGCTTTATTTCTTATTGGCTTGCCTTTCTCTGCTGATCGCCTCACCGAATCCTCGGTCCGGCGCGCCCAAGCTGTTGGGCGTCGCCGAACTCTGTACGCTCGCCTTCATTACGTCTGATCTTGCATCGCGGCCTGCTGGCTCGCGCGCCATCGCCCGAGTCATCGCGATAACTTCCCTCCTCACCGCCGCAGCGGCCATTGCCGGCCTTCTCCTCTTCTACGCAGGCATCGGCTCGCGGCTGATTGGCATTTACGGCGAGCTTGAACCCGCGCCGTGGTACGCCCGCATACAAGCCGGGACACACAACCCAAACCTGCTCGCCAGCTTTTGTATCTTTGCGTCGGCGGTAGTTGCGCGGCGCGACGGAGAATTGCCCGTTTGGTTGCGGCGTCTCACGTTCGTTGCCCTGTCGATCACGGTATGTCTTACTTTCTCTCGCGGAATACTGGGCTTCATGCTGGCAGCGGTTATCCGAGGAGCGCATACCAGGCGCCGCAGGATTTTCGCCGTGGTCTGCGCTGCGAGCCTCAGTGTGCTGATCCTGACATTGACTCTTTGGAAGCCGTCGATTAATCCGATTCACCCTCTCAAAATCCATTTTGAAACCACTTCCTCGAGCCGCTATCAAGCGGCGGCGTCATCTCTGATCACCCTGGTAACCCACCCTCTGTTTGGAAGCGGGCTGGACACTAGTCCGGGACTCTTCCGTGGTGTCCCTTTCGACGCTCATTTCACGGCTCTCAACATAGCCGCTACTTTGGGGCTGCCTGCTCTCAGCGTTATTTCATTCCTGATCACGGTGCTCTGGCGAAAGCGGCGACGTCCCACCGATCTCGCAATCTGGGGAGGGCTTGCCGGACTTGCTCTCGACAGCCTCGCGCAGGATGTCGAAGACTTTCGCCACATCTGGGTGATGATCGGCCTCGCAGACGCATGCTCACGCGCCCCCAACACGTCAGCGGTGAGCGACAGCCAGCATGCTAATCGTTAGAAGATCGGAACGGAGGGTAAACCTAAAGGGAATTCTTTTCATACCTGACTTATATACTTCGGCCGCGAGGACCACCGAAGTGACCCTACTCATTCTGCTTTCTGCTCGCAACTGCCAACCCCGCCCGACTGAGTAGTTCCGGTGACTTCATGCGATGGCATTGTTCTTCAAAGCTTGGATGGGGTCCCGTCCAACGAAGATCTGCCACCGTGTCAAAGACAGGCACATCCAATCGCAGGGTAGCGAGTGTGCGAAATAAAAGAGCATCGTTCCAGCAACTAAACAGCGACGTGGACAGTCGCAGAGCGCTACGAATCGAGGGATGCCAATCTCGCCAATCCTTCGGAATGCCTTCAAGGTGGACATACCGAGATAAGCTCAGCGACGCGGCTTTTTGGCCCCACCCTGGCACACCTGGAAACCCGTCAGCGCTGTCGCCGACGACGGCGAGGTAGTCCGGTATTGAATGCGGCTTAACGCCGAATTTGGCCACGACGCCGGGTTCGTCGCGTAAGATTTCGCGCCTGCGATCCAGTTGAACGACCCGTGTGCCCACAACGCACTGACTGAGGTCTTTGTCTGGCGTGCAGATAATCACCTGCCTCACCCGCTCGTCCAACGCCGCCTTAGCCGCGGCTGCCGCCAGAGCATCATCCGCTTCATAGTAGACCATCGGCCATACCACGACGCCCATCGCTTCCAGCGCTTCCTCGAGGACAGGGAACTGCGAGAGCAATTCCGGCGGAACGCCCGCGCTCGTCTTGTATCCGGGGTACAGGTCATTACGAAAAGACTCGACCACATGATCGGTTGCAACGCCGATGTGCGTGGCGCCGCGTTCGAGCATGGACAATACGGAATGGAGGACGCCGCGCACTGCGCCGATTTCCCGTCCGTTCGAATCCGCGGCGGACGGTACGGCGAAAAAGTGGCGAAAGAGCTCATATGTCCCGTCAACCAAGTGTACGTCCATACGCCTCCGTCCTCGATCTGGCCCTTCTGATGTGTGTCCTCAAGCTTAACAGAATTCTCTCCTCCTAATTCTGTTTGATCAACATCGGTTGCAGACCCCCGTTGCTCGGGCCGCATAGTTATCCGAACGCAATGATTTCTTAATACTCTCCTTTACAACGAATGATTGCCGCGAGCATCATAATCAAGAATCCACACCACAACTGAATAGGTTTTCCGAAGTCTAGTTCGAGCAAGGAGGTCTGGGATGCGCGTGAACCGAAATTTCTCTCGTACTTTTGCGGTGGCTACATTGAGCGCAGCAGCATTGGCTCTTCTAACCATGGCACAAGCCGCGCAACGCAACTCTTCATCAAAAACGAGGATTTCAAACTTCGGCTGCATCAATGAGAATCTCTTTCGCGGCGCCCAGCCGAATGGAAGCGACTACAGAGACCTTGCCGCGATGGGCGTGAAGACAGTCATCGATCTCCAAAACGATGGCGATCGCAATGAGCCGCAGATGGTCGAAGCGGCCGGAATGAAGTACTACAAGATCGGGCTGAGCGACAGTTCGTGGCCGTCACCCGAGAAGACTGAACAGTTCTTGAGGATAGTCAACGACCCTGCAAATCAGCCGGTGTTCATTCACTGTCACGGCGGAAGGCATCGCGCCGGCATCATGACCGCAGTCTATCGTATGTACCACGACGGCTGGAATGCTGACCGCGCATACGCGGAGATGAAGCAGTACGACTTCGAGAGCGGGTTCGGTCACGGCGGGCTGAAAGACTACGTTTACGATTACTACAATCATATGGATCAGAAGAATGTTGTGGTAACCGTGAACAAATAGTCTCAGGACAGGGCATTGAGCTTGTGGGAGACCTTAGAAGCAGTCCATTGCAGAGTCTCTCTGCTTCGCCGCCAACGTCGATCGAACTGCTGAAGGGCGGCGCATCAATACCGCAGGCTGAGCAACCTGCGGTTCGTTTTGGAATTATGCCTTTGCTGATGGTTTGGTGGAGCTGAGGGGATTCGAACCCCTGGCCTCGTGAATGCGAGCCACGCGCTCTGCCAACTGAGCTACAGCCCCTCGTCGATTTGCTTTGAAATGGTACGAGATCAACTTTCGCCCTGTCAAGGAATCCGACCAATCTAGGACTGCATTCCGTCTGCGAATTCCCTCCTATCGACTAGAAGCGCGCCCGGCGCATCATACCAACCGAGAGCAATGCCCGCCTCGTTTTTGATTCCATCGTAACCGGCAGTTGTTCTCGAATTCCTTTTTTGCTATGTTGAAAAGTTGCTGTCACAGTAAAAAAGCTGACAATGGGCGCGTTGGCTAACTTTCGCTGCGTGCGAAGACTAGCGGGGGGACTTTGAATAGGTGCGCCGATAATTAAGCGGGCAGGAGAAGAACCAGCGAGAGGAACAGAGAGCATGAGTGCAGAACACGTGGGCGAGATTGCTTACAAGCCTCTGGCGGATGCGCCGGGGGCGGTCGAGATCGAGAAACAACTCGAGTGGTACAGACTGATTCATCTCGGTCGATTGCTTGACGACAAGGCTCGGAACTATCTGAGGCAGGCGAAGGGCTGGTCATATCATGCCTCGCACGCGGGTCACGACGGGATCCAGGTAGCCGTCGGGGCCGCGTTCAGGCCTAATAAGGATTATCTGTTTCCTTACTACCGGGACATGCTCATGTGCCTGGCGGCGGGAATCACACCTCATGAGATCATCTTGAACGGCCTATCGAAAGCTGCGGATGTCGCTTCTGGCGGGCGCCACATGAGCAATCACTTTGCGAAAATTTCGATCGGCATATGGAACGTCTCATCGGCTACCGGCAATCACGCCCAGCATGCAGCCGGGTTGGGACGCGCGGTGAAGTATTACGATGCGGACTCGATTGTGTTTTCCAGCCAGGGCGAATCGTCTTGCTCAGAGGGCTACGTCTTCGAGGCCCTGAACGGCGCCAGCCGCGAGCGGCTGCCGGTGATCTTCGTCGTGCAAAACAACGGTTACGGCATCTCGGTCCCTGTAGCCGAGCAGACGGCGAACCCGATTGTGTCCGAGAATTTCCGCGGCCTTCGCAACCTGACAATCATCAACTGCGACGGGACCAATCCATTTGACTCGGTGAAGGCGATACGCCGCGCAACCGATACCGTGCACAATGGCGACGGGCCGGTGCTCGTACATGCGTTCTGCGAGCGCATAAACGCTCACTCGAATTCCGATCGCCACGAGTTATATCGAAGCGAGGAAGAACTCGCCGAGATGCGCACATACGATCCATACGAGCGGCTGCGGCTGCATCTGCTCAACGTCGAGGACGTGGAAGAGGTGACGCTTCTCGCGATCGAGGAGGAGAACAAAGCTCAGGTCTCTGAGGCCGCCGAAAAAGCCGAAGCCTCTCCCGACGCCGATCCGAAAACGGCCACTCTGTTTGTGCTGCCCGAGGAGCCGAAGGTCGGGCCCGAAGGAGCAATTCCTGCCGAGGGAGGCGCGCCCATTACATTGCGCGAAGCGATCAACGAGACACTGAAGCACGAGTTTCGCGGCAATCCAAACACCTTCTTCTGGGGTCAGGATGTGGCGTCGAAGAAAAAGGGTGGCGTGTTCAACGTAACCAAAGGTATGCAGCAGGAGTTCGGGCCCAGCCGCGTCTTCAACGCGCCCATCGCGGAGGATCACATAGTCGGAACCGCGAACGGCTTCTCTCGTTTTCGCGAGGATATTTGGGTTGTGATTGAAGCAGCGCAGTTCGCGGATTACCTCTGGCCGGCGATGGAGCAGGTCGTCGAGAATTCGCACGACTACTACCGTTCGAACGGGCAGTTCGCACCCAACATCGTTGCGCGATTGGCTTCGGGCGGCTACATCAACGGCGGACTCTATCATTCTCAGAACCTCGAATCCGTCTTCGCCACACTCCCCGGTTTGCGCGTCGTGATCCCGGCGTTTGCCGATGACGCTGTTGGTCTGCTGCGTCATGCTATGCGAACCCGGGGCATGACCTTTTTCCTCGAGCCCAAGTATCTCTACAATCAGGTGTTCGCCAAGGCGCCAAACCCCGGCGATAAATACGAGATTGAGTTCGGGAAAGCACGAGTGCGCCGCGAAGGCAGCGACCTGACAATCGTCACCTACGGGACGACAGTGCATTGGTGCTTGCGTGCGGCGACTCAGTTGATGGATGAGCACGGCATCGAAGCTGAGGTCATCGATTTGCGATCATTAGTCCCGCTCGACATGGACAGCGTTGTCATCTCTGTGCGCAAGACAGCAAAAGCGCTTGTCGTGCACGAAGACAAAGTGTTCGGCGGTTTCGGCGGCGAGATTGCCGCGCAGATAACCGAGAAGTGTTTTGATTGTCTCGATGGCCCGGTGTTGCGCGTGGGATCTGAGTACACACCGGTGCCTTTCGCGAAGGTACTCGAGCGCGAAGTGCTGCCTCAGGTGGAAGACGTCGTCAGGAAGGCTCTTGAACTCGCGCGCTATTAGCAACCTGTTCATATCGAAGACGATTCGTTAGTGGATTATTCCCCGTGATCCGCTATAATCGAATCGTTGCTTGTGGGCGCAGGAGATACCGCACAAACGAACACGAGGATTTCCTGGGCTGTGAAAAAATTCATAATTCTTCCCCTTCTCATTTTCCTGCTTCCGATACAAGTCCGAGAGCGGGGAGCTTCAGCAGACATCACCCGCTCTAACGGCGCCCGCGTTCTGGAACCAGTATCGCTTCAAGCGCTTTCGGACTACCTCGAGGTTATCAAGGGTCGAGGCCAGAGTCCGGATGACCAGGGAGTGCTGATAGAAACGCTCGACCGCGGTCAGCTACTCGCCTCACACAATGCTGACGTAACATTCAATCCAGCCTCGGTCATGAAGCTCGCCACTTCGCTAGTGGCGCTGGTGAAGCTCGGTCCCGACTATCGCTATCGAACGAATATTCTTGCCGACGGGAAGATCAACCCCGCGTCGCGTACGCTCGAGGGCGATCTGGTGGTCGATGGGGGGGCCGATCCGATGTTCTCGTTGTACGATGCTCAGGAAGTAGCCGTTCAACTATCGCGGCTTGGCATTTCGCACATTGACGGGGCGCTGAGAATCGCGGGGCCATTCTATTATTTCGCGACAGGCTATCACTCGAATCTCTCGCCTGAGAGTTCGGCGGCCAGGCTGCGAACGGCGCTACAGCGGGCAGGGATCAAGATAGACGGCGAAACCATTTTTGGCGAAAAGTCAGGGACCCTTCTGCTCTCGCACTATTCGGACCCCCTGGTATCGATCCTTCTTTATCAAAACGCCCACAGCAGCAATGCCGTCGCCGAAGTGCTGGGAGTATCACTTGGCGGGCCGCGGGCGATTCAGGATTATCTGGTCAAGCAGTGTGGTCTATCCGAAAGCGAGATCTTCGTTGGCCGCGCATCCGGTTTGGACTTCAATCGCATCACCCCCAGGGCGACGCTACAGATACTTCGCGCGCTGATCAAAGTTCTAGCCGGTCACTCGCTCAAACCTGAAGACGTAATGGCAGTCGCCGGAATCGATTCAGGGACTTTGCGAAGCAGGCTCGGTGGCGAAGAGGTTCGAGGGGCGGTTGTGGCCAAGACGGGCACGCTGGTTTCAATCGACAACGGAGTCAGCACGCTGGTAGGCATCGCTTACACCAGGGCGCACGGGCCATTGTTGTTTGCCGTGTTTAACTCCGGCGGCAGCGTTAACGCTTACCGCCGGCTCCAGGATCAGTTCATCCAAAAAATGATCGCGGAGGAAGGCGGTGCGGTTGCGGCTACGCGAAATGAGGACGGGTTGGCCGACGCCACGCGGCACTCGATTGTTCAGGTGTTCTACAGAGCAGGGATCGATTCAGGAGAAACATCTGCCGAGTAAGTCTACGTCAGATCGGGTTTGAAGTTTGAAGGAGGCGTTTTCTCCCACCGGCCTGGAATAAGCGTCTCACACTCAGGACAGGCGCCCGCCTTGATCCGATTGCTCAACACGCGGAAGCCGTACCTCTCAATCAATGTAGCTTTGCAGTTAGGGCAAAACGTGTTCTCATACTTTCCTACCCGCCCCGGCAGGTTCCCCGCGTAAACGTAGTTGAGTCCCGCGCCGTAGCCTTTTTCAGCCGCGCGAATCAGCGTCTCGATAGGAGTGTTGTCTGGACCGGTCATCTTGTAGTCCCGATGGAACGCCGTAACGTGCCAGGGAATGTCCGGCGAGACGCTCGCGATGAAATCGGCCGCTGCTTTTATCTCGTCGTCTGAATCATTGAAGCCGGGAATCAGAAGCGTGACGATCTCGAGCCAGAATCCGCGTTCGTGAACCATCTTGATGGTGTCGAGCACGTTCGATAACAATCCTCCAAGCTTTCGATAGCTTCGATCGTCGAAGCCCTTAAGGTCAATCTTGTAGAGATCGACCCACGGCCTTATGTAATCCAACACCTCGGGAGTCGCGTTGCCGTTTGAAACGTAGCCACACACAAAGCCCGCCGGTTTTGCCTGCTTGAAGATCTCTACTGCCCACTCGCTGGTTATGAGCGGCTCGTTGTAGCTTGATACGACCAGTCGCGCGCCCGCCCGGCGCGCCAACTCGACCATCTCGCCCGGTGTCACTTCAAGCGGAGGTGAGACCGCGTTCGGATCGCGCAACGCCTGCGACGTAACCCAGTTCTGACAGTAGCTGCAATGATAATCGCAGCCGAGCATTCCAAACGTCAGAGCGAGCGATCCGGGATAAGCGTGGAAGAAGGGTTTCTTCTCGGTCGGGTCACACTGAATCGCGCCGGCGTAGCCCCTGGGGACCATCAGCTTCCCGTCCTGGTTGTAGCGCACACGGCAAATGCCGTCCAGCCCGGGCAGTATCACGCACCGATGCCCGCAGGCGTAGCAGCGCACCCGCCCGCCTTCGAGCTTCTCTCCCAGCTCGCCTTCAGTCGTGTACGTTTTGAGAATCTGTTTTAGAGTTTGTGCTGCCATTGCGTGAACCACCGTCAATTGCGATGAACGATTGCAATACTACCATGAGTAACCCCCGGTCATAGAAACGCCCTTCACGATTCGGCGTCTCAGATGCTAAATTGATTGGCTAAATAGAGCCGCCAACAGGAAAGACCAGTCCTTAAGAATGAAACTTAGAATCCTGCATCACGATCATTGTTTCGATGGCTTCGCATCCGCCGCGGTTTTTTCGCGCTTCTTCGCGGAGAAAATTAGGGCCGACGCCGAGATCTCATACACGGGACTCGCACACAAGCCGAACCAGAAGCTCATCGAGGAAGAGTTATTTGACGGCGACGACAACGCCATCGTCGATTTCAAGTACAGCCCGTCGCCGAGGCTCACCTGGTGGTTTGATCATCATCAGAGCGCGTTTCTATCGCCTGAAGACGAACAACACTTTCGTACCGGGACATGGCCGGCAAAGTTTTACGACCCGAACTACAAATCATGCACGAAGTTCATCGCGGACACGATCGCCGCTAAGTACGGCTTTGACCAACCCGGCTTGAGCGACTTGATTCGCTGGGCCGACATCATCGACGGCGCTCAATACGAAGACGCGAAAACGGCAGTGGAGCTGAACGCTCCGGCGTTGAAGTTGATGCTGGTCATCGAAGCGAGCCACGACCGCGCGGTGATGCAAAGAATTATTCAGGGCATGCAATCGGAGACGCTGGACAATATCATCTCCGACCCGGTGATCAGCCGGGAGTTTCTCCCGCTGTACGAGCGTCACCTCAAGACGATCGATATGATTCGCGAGGCGGCGCGATGCGAAGGAGGCGTGATCTACTTTGATCTCAGCGATCACGATGCCGAAGGCTACAGCAAGTTCATCCCGTATTACTTGTTCCCGGAGTGCGTCTATTCTGTAAGTGTGAGCTTGTCTTCAAGCAGGTCGAAGATATCGGTGGGATTCAATCCGTGGAGCCCTCGGCCGCGCCGGCACAACCTGGCTTCGATCTGCGAGCGATACAATGGTGGCGGTCACGCCGTGGTCGGAGCGATCTCATTGCGCCCGGATCAGATCGAGCTGGCGCGCGAGACTGCCAAAGCAATCGCTGCCGAGCTTCGCGCGTAGAGCAGTCAGTCAAACACCCACCGAGTCGCAGTGCCGGTGAACTCGCCGCCAGCAGAGGTAAACCCGAACACCACTCTGGGATGAACCTCGTAGAACGGTTCGTCGAAGCCTTCCATGCCCCACTCGTATTTCGGGCCGTATGCATCCCCGAATCGTTGGCGCAGCTCAGAGTTGTCCATTAACTCAGCGACACCTTCCAGGATGATCTGGTCCTCGCCGAGTTCGCAGCAAATGACGCAGCGTGGATTCTCGACGAGGTTACGAGCCTTGCGCGATTGATTCCCGGTGCTGAAGTAGAAGGCATCTTCGAGCCACACGCCCCACACCGGCATCGCGTGCGGGTTTCCATCCGGCCGCGTCGTCGCTACCCAGTAGTTCCGCGCTTTCGCTAAGCGCTCGGTGGCCCAGCTCCAGGGTAGCAAGCCTTTGCCTTTATGAGCTTCGAGAATTCCATAGCCCGGCATGTGCGGGCGGCTCGCTTTCGGTTGTGGCATTGTCTACTCCCCGTTCGGCAGCAGTACCTTGCTTAAATGCGTTATTAATACCATTTCCTTCCGGACTATCACCGATGATTTTCATTTCTTATGACAAATCGCCAACCAGTCCCAGGGATACGGGTCTTTCATCCATCTAGGTGGGTTGTCGAATATCGCGATCCAGGGATACTCGACCCTATCCACGTGGCTGACTTCGAAGCCCACATCTTCCAACGAAACGAACAGTTCCTCCCTCAAATAGTGCTTTGCCAGAACGCCGTCAAGATTCAGTATCCCGTTGATGACGTCAGCGCCGCGCGATTTCTTTCGAGGCAACTTGATCGCAGATCTTTCGTCTTGGCGATGGCCTGATCTATCGTTCCATTGAGACAATCTCAGATTTGAGTAAAGAGCTGACTCCAACGAAGGTACAACTACCAGGATATGTCCTTTGTTCGCGATATGCCGAAACATGTTATCCAATACACGCCGCCGTTTTTGGGGAGCGGGCTCCAGAAGCACGTTTACGCTTATCCCGAAATCGAACTTCCCGAGCTTTAATCGGGAACTATAGAGATCAGCCCTCACATAGACGACGTTGTCGAAACCACGGCAAGTATCTCGCGCCAGTGTCAGGCAGTTTCTTGAGACGTCAGTAGCACAGACGGTCTTAAACCTCTCTGCTAGTAGTGGGACGTATCTTCCAACCCCACAGCCAAAATCGCAGGCCGTTGACTCTGCGGAGCTGAACCGATCAATGTGACTTAGCAGAGTACGATTCCGGTCATTTGCCAGAGTATCAAAAACTTCGTTGTCGAAATTGCTCGCGATCCGGTCCCAGAATCTTGTATTCATCACTCTACTTATCTTAAATCGCAACGATGAATCCCAGGCGATTCGCTACTCGTCTTCGCGTGTTCCGCCCAGTCGTGCCTCGGTATCGAGTTAGTCGCGCGCGTTCCCGAAGAAGCCCGCTGCACGCTATTACAGAAGATGTGGCGATGTCAATATCAACGTGACGTGTCTCACGACGCTCCCAGCCACTGAGTGGCGAAAGCCGATGGCCACATCGTGAGCTGTGGGAGTTAGTGGACGCGATCATCATCCAACCGCAAGCCACGGGAGTGGCGAAAGACCTTGCGCCAACTGCAAAGTGGAACAATGTACGGGACCACTTCAGGATATGTGCCTTCTCTGCGATGCTCGGCGTTGTATTCGCTTCGTTTTCCGCCACTCCGGGGCCCGGACAAGCGGTGCCACCACACTCCAAATCGGGAGGCCGTGCGAATCAATGGCTGAAGTCCGACGCTACAAGAGGCTCATCGGTTTCGGATTGTTCGGATCGCTGTAGTCGTAAAACCCGCGGCCGCTCTTTCGTCCGTACAACCCCGCCATCACCATCCGCTTCAACAACGGCGGCGGAGCGAACCGCTTCTCTTTGAACTCGTCGAACATGATGTTCGCTATATAAAACGTCGTGTCGAGTCCGACAAAATCACCAAGCGTGAGCGGTCCCATCGGATACCCGCAGCCTAGCTTCATCGCGTTGTCTATGTCCACGATCGATGCTACGCCTTCCTCGAGCGCGCGAATTGAATCGAGCATGTAAGGCACAAGCAGACGGTTCACGATGAAGCCGGTTCGGTCCGAGGTCTGCACGGGAACCTTGCCGATCTCGCGAGCGAACGCAGTTGCGGCGCTGAAAGCTTCCGGGTCAGTGAGAATCGTGCGGACTACTTCGACCAGCTTCATCACCGGCACCGGGTTGAAGAAGTGCATTCCGAGGAAGCGTCGCTGCCGTTCCGGGCCGGTCGCCGTCATCATCTGCGTTATCGACAGGCTCGAGGTGTTCGAGGCGAAGATCGTTTCGGGAGGGCAGATCCTATCGAGCCGTGAGTAGGTCTTATTCTTCTCCTCCATGTTCTCTATGATTGCTTCTATGACGATCTGGGCGCCTGCCGCGTCCTCAAGCCGAGTAGCCCCGTGCAGTCGAGCGAGCGTCGCGTCGCGGCCCTCAGCAGTCAGCTTGCCTTTCTCGACCATCTTTCCGAGTTGCTTCGTTATGCTGCCGAGACCTTTGTTCAAGTATTCTTCCGAAACTTCGATGACGGTTACCTCGCGCCCCGCTTGAGCGCACACCTGGGCGATGCCCGAGCCCATCAACCCGCATCCGAGCACTGCGACCTTATCTATTGCCATTAGTATTGCCTCCATTCATTCGCCGAAGACTGGGGTGGAAATTCCACCTTTCATTCCGTCAGTTCAGGAGAGGTAGGTTATTACGTCGAGCGGGATTGTTCAACCAAGCCTAAGGAGACTGTGTCAAAACCCCCAACTTCAGTTGGGGGGTGACACAGTCTCTAAGCGGCTGGGGTAGTCCCCTGTTCTTTGCGGCCTTTGCCGCCGGTGATTGCCTGTAGCGAATCCTGCCGCCTGGGACAAGCGGCAAGGTGCGGAACAAAATCCTGTTGCCGGACCTGGACAAAGACGTGCTGACGGTAGGACATTAATCTCCTACTGTAATACAGCGACGGGGGCTGGGGAGATCCATTGCCTTGCGTTTCATGCTGGACTAAGAAGTCCTACCTCAATAGTTCCGCGGCGCGTGGGTTCAACGATTAAGTACCGCGCACGGGAATTGCAATTGTGGCTACCTGGGAGCGAAGGAGTGGCTGTGAACTCTGGCGGGCAAACGACGGATGAACCTGATACGGATTATCAAATACTCGCTTACTTGCATGCCAACCCAGAGGCGCAGGACACACTTGAAGGGATCGTTGAATGGTGGCTGCTGGACCAGAAGATCAGCCGGCAGACCGAGCGCGTAAAACAAGCGCTCGCCCAGTTGATTGAGCGAGGGCTGATAGTCACGCGAATTGGAACTGATTCGCGAGTTCATTACGGAATCGATCGCAACAGACGAGATGAAATCGAGTCATGTCTCAAAAATTGGCCGGGAACTATTTGATTGCCCCGGGGTTGTAATCCTGAAACTCGGCTAACCGCGAACGGTTCGAGTATCCTCACCGAATGAACTGGTTACATAGGCAGCGAGCCCGACTATTTGATCAAGGAGAAGTTAAACTATGCCAATTGCACCGACCTATCCTGGCGTTTACATCGAGGAGATACCGAGCGGCGTCCGCACGATCACTGGAGTGGCGACCTCAATTACTGCATTCATCGGTCGAGCCATGCGCGGGCCGACCGGTGATCCGGTGACAATCAACAGTCTTGCTGACTTCGAGCGCACGTTCGGCGGCTTGCAGGTGAGTTACCCTATGAGTTATGCCGTCAAGGATTTCTATATCAACGGCGGAAGCCAGGCGATTATCGTGCGTTTGCAGAAAGGCGCGGCCACTTCCAAGAACGCCGATCTGAAACTGGATGCGGCCAATCCAGGCAACTGGGGTGACAAATTGGTGGTGACGGTTGATGAAAAGGGCATCACCGACGATGTCGCTAATCGCTATGGCATCGCCAAAGCCGATCTCTTCAACCTGACGATCTTCGAGGACCCGCCCAACGGCAGAGTCGAGAAATTCCTGAACGTCGCGGTGGCAGCGGGTTCCGGTTCGCGGCGGCTTGATCGGGTTTTGAACGAAGAATCCAATCTCGTGCGCGTCAGCCTGAAAGTCGATAAGACGCCGGATTTACCGGCGACCCGTCCGGCCAACAGCAAAGACGAGGAAGACCCGGCCAATGCCAAAGCTGACAAAACCAAGTTTGTTAGACTGTCCGACGGCAAGGACAGCGCTCCGTTGACGACGGCGGCTGATTTCGAGGGCGTGAGAGCTGATAAGACTGGCCTCTACATGCTCGAGAAGGTCGATCTGTTCAACCTGCTCTGCATTCCACCGGATACGCGCGATGGCGACGCGCCAAGCGATGTCTATGGAGCGGCCATGATCTATTGTGCCGAACGCCGTGCCATGCTCATCGTTGATCCTCCGAAAGCCTGGTCGAGCAACAAAGATACCGCCGCCGCGACGGCGCTCGCCGGCTTGGGCGCTCTCAATTTGTCAGGTCCCGCCGCGCGCAACGCTGCGCTTTATTTCCCGCGCGTGCTGGAAGCCGACCCAAAACGCGATGGACAGATTGATACGTTCGTTCCCTGCGGCCTCGTCGCCGGCGTGATGGCGCGCACGGACGCGCAGCGTGGCGTCTGGAAGGCGCCTGCGGGATTAGACGCAGCTATGACCGGTATTCAAGGTCTGGAAGTCAACCTCAACGATCCCGAAAACGGTATGCTCAATCCGCTCGGCATCAACTGCCTGCGCTCGTTTGCGGTCTTTGGCCGCGTTGTCTGGGGTGCGCGCACCTTGCGGGGTGCTGACCAGCTAGGCGACGAATACAAATACGTCCCTGTGCGCCGTACGGCTTTGTATATCGAAGAGAGCCTGTATCGTGCCTTGAAGTGGGTGGTCTTCGAGCCCAACGACGAACCGCTGTGGGCTCAGATTCGGCTCAACGTGGGCGCGTTCATGCACGACCTGTTTCGCCAGGGGGCGTTCCAGGGCCGCACGCCCCGCGACGCCTACTTCGTGAAGTGCGACAAAGAGACCACGACGCAAAGCGACATCAATCGCGGCATCGTCAACATCATCGTGGGATTCGCGCCGCTCAAGCCCGCCGAGTTTGTGATCATCAAGCTGCAACAGATGGCCGGTCAAATCGAGGTGTAACGCCCGGGAGGAAAACGTATGGCTCAGTTTACCGTTAATGCTCAGCGTTTCGATCCGTACAAGAACTTCAAATTCCGCGTGAAGTGGGATGGCAGGTACGTGGCCGGCATCAGCAAGGTCAGCGCGTTGAAGCGCACCACGGAAGTTGTCAAGCATCGCGACGGCGGCGACCCCTCCAGTAGCCGCAAATCGCCCGGCCGCACCGAGTACGAGGCCATAACGCTCGATCGTGGCGTTACGCACGACAAAGAGTTCGAGCAATGGGCCAACAAGGTTTGGAATTTCGGCTCGGGTCTGGGCGCCGAAGTGTCCCTCAAAGACTTCCGCAAAGACGTCATCATCGAGGTCTACAACGAAGCGGGCCAGCTTTCCCTCGCCTACAAGGTCTTCCGCTGCTGGGTCTCGGAATTTCAGGCGCAGGCCGATCTCGACGCCAACGCCAACGCGGTCCTGATACAACACATCAAGCTTGAAAACGAAGGCTGGGAGCGCGACGTCGAGGTGCCTGAGCCCAAGGAACCTACTTTCACTGAGCCTCAGTGATGCGAACTCCTTCTGCTTCAGAGTTGCTGGCAGTCTGGGAGCATGCGCGAGCACAACCGATCGCAAGACAGGCTTTGATATTGCTCGCAACCGCTTCGCTGGACTCCTCCGGGGAAGACCTGGCCAAACTGAGCATCGGCCGGCGCGATGCCCGTTTGCTCGCTTTGCGCGAAGGTCTTTTTGGCTCGCGGCTGACCGGGCTGGTCGCCTGCCCGCAATGCGGCCAGCAGCTCGAACTGAGCGTTGAGGCGGCAGATCTTCGAACGGCCGTCGATCAGCCGGTCCCCGAAACGCTCACCGCGACCAGCGAAGGCTACCGCGCGCAGTTCAGGCTGCCCAATAGCGAAGACCTGGCTGCACTCGACGCTGATGATGGCCAGGAGCGCGATGAGACTACAACCATTCGGAGGCTGCTCTGGCGTTGTCTGGTTGAGGTTCGACGCAACGGCCGCAGGCAAAGGCTCGATTCATCGCGCAGCCTGCCGGCGGCATTGATAGAAGTCATCGCGTCCGAGATGGAGAAAGCGGACCCACAAGCGAATGTTCAACTCGACTTCCAATGCGCCGACTGTGGTCATCGGTGGCTGTCCGCCTTTGACATCGTCTCGTTCCTTTGGAAGGAAATCGACAATTGGGCCAACCGCGTTTTGCGCGAAGTTTGTGTGTTGGCGTCTGCTTTCGGTTGGCGCGAGGCCGACATTCTGGCGATGAGTGCTCAACGGCGACAACTTTACCTGCAGATGATCGGCGATGCGACCTGATGCAGGTGGTGCAACTCGATTGTGAATAACTATCTGGCAAGTATCGCAGCGCGGACCCTGAATCCTGACCCCCCGGTGCGCCCACGGCTCGGCGGCCGGTTCGAGCCCGCGTCCCCGACACGCGAACTCTCAATCGATAATTCTGAGTACAATCGTCCGGCTGCGGCAAAACCTTCGCAACCCGATTCCCAAACAGATCGAGCCGCTATCCAGCACGCTCCGCGGCAACGCGCAACCGGGGGCGAGACAAGGGAATCACCCAATGTCGCGCCTGAGCCGGACCGAGCGCCGTCGCAACAAATGAACCTGCCGCCGGTCTCGCGGGGTGCAGCCGACGGGGCCGGGCTCTCGCCGTCCTTACTTGGTCGAGAGCCGAACCAACAGACACCTCCGAAAGCGGAGTCCGCGCAACAGAGTGTGCACATTGAAGTGCGGCCGGTTGAAAGGCTCACGGATGATCCCGAGCAGGTCAGAGGCGGAAGCTCAACCTCGCGCAAGCCGCGCGATGAAGATTCGGCCAGGTCGCGTTCTACTGATGAGCCCGCTCTGAAAACCTTTCCTTACCGCCGCGAAGCTGTTGGAGAAGAACGACCGCCAACCGGTACAGGACGATCGTCCGAGACCATTCAACCTTCGTTGAGCAGACACGACGAGGAAGATAGTGCGCGGCCCTCGTTCAAGCGTACGCAGCCTGGCATAGAACGCGAGATCCACACGGTTGTCATCCGCGAGAAATCGATGCTCGAAGAATCGCGTCTAACCCAGCCGGCCGCGAATCTGCTGCCTGTTTCGGTTACTGCGGCTCCATCAGACGCTCGCGAACAGAGCAGCTCAAAAGGGTTTCCGATCGTCGTTCAATCCCGCATTGCGCCGCTGGCTGAGGTTGGACCCGAACGCCTGACGCTCAATCGGCTCGGCGCTTACTCTCAACCGACGGTTCACGTAACCATCGGGCGCATCGAGGTACGAGCGGTGCAGTCAACGCAATCACCCGCGAAGCCGCGAGCAACAACGCCGGTCATGAACCTGGACGACTATCTGCGGCGGCGCAATCAAGGAAGTGCGCGATGAGCAACCGCCTGGCAATCGCCGCCGTCACCGCCACGTTGCGCAGCTTACTGGCCACTGGCGTAGGCATTTCCGAAGTCACCGCGCGTCCGCTGGATCTCGCGCGTGGCAACAATGGCAATGGTGATCAGCTCAACCTGTTTCTGTACCAGGCACTCCCCGATGCTGCGTGGCGAAACCGCGATATGCCGCGCCAGACCAAACCCAATGAAACCGGTCTGCCGCCGCTGCCGCTGACGCTCTACTACTTGCTGACCGCCTACAGCGGCGACGACAACGACACCAGCGCGCACAAGCTGCTGGGTAACGCGATGGGAGTACTTCACGATCATCCGCTGTTGAGCGCGGCCGAAATCAAAAACGCGACATCCGCCGGCTCGGGGCTGGAAGACAGCGATCTGCACGAGCAGTTGGAGCGCGTGCGAATAACCCTCCAGCCTCTGACCTTCGAGGAAATCTCGAAGCTGTGGACGACGTTTCAGACGCACTATCGCACGTCGGCTGCCTATCAAGTTTCGCTGGTGCTGATCGAGAGCAAACGTCCGTCGAAGACGCCGCTTCCGGTCTTGAAGCGCGGCGAGGACGATCGTGGCGTAACCTCGCAGCCCGATATGATTCCCCCGTTCCCGGTGCTGACTTCGCTCAAACTGCCGCCGCGCCGGTTGAGCGCGCAACCCGGGGACACCATCAGTGTAATCGGTAGCCGGCTGGCAGGCGGGACTGTCCGGCTGCGGTCATTGCGTCTGGCGAGCCCTCCGCCATCAGTGACCTTGGGTGTGAGTGACGCGCAACTCGACGTGACGCTTCACAACGACCTCGCGCCCGGGTTCTACACGATCGCCGTTGAACTTCCGTCGCCACACGGAACGATTACCAGCAACGAGCTGGCGCTCGCGGTCGCGCCGGTCATTGACCCGCCGCTTCCGCTCACCCGTCCGCGCGAGCCTGACGGCACTGCGATGATAGATCTCTCATGCAGCGTTGCGGTCCTGGCCGAGCAACGTGTTGCGTTGCTGGTTGGGGACTTCGAGGTGCGCCGTGAGCCCCCTCCCGTGGCTCCGACAAAACTTTTCAAGTTCATCATCCTTAAGTCACCCGACGGAGACCTCCCAGTGCCGATAGGCGTGCCGCTGCTGGCCCGACTGCGTGTTGATGGAGTGGACAGCGAGATACTGGCGCCTCTCCAACCAGGCGAGCCCGAGAGCACACCGCCCGAGTTCGACGCCAGCAAGAGGATAACGATTACCTAAGGAAGTTATGAGCACCGATTCGAACAACTGGCAGGAGAACAACCAGCGCTATCTCACAGCCGCGCTCAACTGGCTGCGACTGAAGCTGAACAGATTGTCGCCGCATTTCCCGGGTCCCTCTACGGGAGTCAGCGCGGAGTTACCTCCGCAGCGGAACGTTTCAGGCGGCAAATGGCGCTTCCGGGGCAAGCCTGAGCCCAACGCCAGCCAGCCGCGAGCCTTGCTTCCGCCCGCGCCGGATTACTCGGTGGTCACCGAAGAGATGCTGGCGCAGGCTGCCGACGAACTGGCAGCAGCCGAAGCCGCGATGCCGCCGCCGGCTATGGTTATGCTCAGCCGTAGTTTCGGTTTCTCTCGTTTCGAAAAGGAGATACTGCTGCTGTGCGCGGCGATGGAGCTGGACACTGGCGTTGCCTCACTATGCGCGGAAGCGCAAGGCAACGCGCTGCGGCCTTACCCCACGTTCGCGTTGGCGATGACGTTGTTTGATGAACCCGAATGGAGCGCGCTGTCGCCGGAGGGGCCGCTGCGTCACTGGCGGTTGCTCGAGATAAATCAACCGGGGGCGCAGCCTCTCACCACCAGCGCCCTTCGCGCCGACGAGCGAATCGTAAATTTTCTAAAAGGCCTGAACTATCTTGACGACCGGCTGTCGCCGCTGCTGCTGCCGATGACAACGGTGTTGACGATGGCGGCTTCTGGGGATGACGCCGCCGACGGGTTGCCGCCGTCGCATCGGCGCGCGGTCGAAACGATTATGCAGCGCCTGCGGCAGACCATCGCGCCGCAGCAGTTACCGGTGATCCAGCTTGTGGGTCCCGACTCCGCGAGCAAACAAATGATCGCCCAGCGGGTTGTCGAGGAGCTTGGCCTTCGGCTCTATCGTCTGCCGGCTGAGCTAATCCCGGCTCAGGCCGTGGATCTCGAAACGCTGGCCAGACTGGCTGAACGCGAGACCGCGCTCTGGCCGCTGGCGATCTACCTGGATGCGCGCGAGGCTGGCCGCGAGGCGGCCGCGGAGTCGCAATCGCCACCGATCAGCCGTTTCCTGACGCGTGGCAACGGTGTCATCTTCCTGGACGTGAGAGAGGCGCGGCGCGAGTTGAGCCGCCCGGTGATCACCGTCGACGTAGCCAAGCCTTCATCCGCCGAGCAGAGGTCTTCGTGGATCGCCGCGCTCGGGCCCGAGTCGGATCAGACGGCCGCGACGCTGGCGGGGCAGTTCAATCTCAACCTTACGACGATTCAGCAAATCTCCCAGGCCGCGCTGCAGCAACCTGACGAGGAGGCAAAAGCCCGATCTGATCGGTTGTGGAATGCGTGTCTTGCAGCGACGCGCCCCGGGCTCGATGGGTTGGCCGAACGCATCGAGCCGAAATCGACATGGCGAGACATCGTGCTCCCCGAATCGGATATGAAGCTGCTTGCGCAGATCGCATCCCAGGTCAGGCATCGCGGCGCGGTCTACGAGACTGGGGGCTTTGCAGCGAGCCGGTCGCGCGGGCTGAGCATCAACGCGTTGTTCGCCGGAGAGAGCGGCACCGGTAAAACGATGGCGGCTGAAGTCCTGGCCAACGAGTTGCGCCTGAGCCTTTACCGCATCGACCTGTCGGCGGTGGTCAACAAGTACATCGGCGAGACGGAGAAGAATCTGCGGCGGCTTTTTGACGCGGCCGAGGACGGCGGAGTGATTTTATTCTTCGACGAAGCCGACGCGCTGTTCGGCAAACGCAGCGAAGTCAAAGACAGTCATGACCGCTACGCCAACATCGAGATCAACTACTTGCTGCAACGCCTCGAGTCGTTCAGCGGGCTTGCGATCATGGCAACGAATATGAAAGCCGCGTTGGACACGGCGTTTCTGAGGCGCATTCGGTTTATCCTGGAGTTTCGGGCGCACGACGCAGCAGAGCGCGCGGCAATCTGGCGAAGGATTTTTCCGCGAGAAACCGAAACGCGCGGTCTGGACTTCGAGCGGCTGGCCAAGCTCACCCTCAACGGCGGCAGCATCAATAACGTTGCGATCAACGCTGCGTTCCTGGCTGCGCAAGCCGGAACCCCGGTCACGATGCCGCTGGTGCTGGAAGCCGCGCGAACGGATTTCTTAAAGCTGAAGCGGCCGATGAACGAAGCCGATTTTCAATGGCAAGAACCTGCGGGGTTGGCGGAAGGAACGGCTGCGTGAACATAGAGCTTCACATTGAGCGTTTGATTTTGGACGGCCTTGCGATTGAGCCGCGCCAGCACGCACACGTACAAGCCGCCGTCGAAGCGGAGCTGACTCGATTGCTGGCGGTCGATGGATTGTCGTCACGTCTGTTGAGCGGCGGCACTATGCCACACCTGCCTGCAACCTCGATCCAGTTGAGCGGTCAAGCCAACCCGATCGACCTGGGGCAGCAGATCGCAGGAGCGGTACATGGGCGGATCGGCAACCCCGAGTGAAGATCGAACACTGAAGAAAGGAGCGTAACCATTATGCCAAGCAAGCCTACATCGGCTTCAACCTCACAGCCCTCGACGCGCGTCGTCAGCCCTGAAGTCTTCAGACAGGTCTATGATTCGCCGCAATCTTTGCCGGGAAAAGAACGGTGGGTGACAAGCGACGAAGACGTACGAAAGATTGAGCAGCTCCTCGGGATGGAGCCGAAAACGATTGGCGCTCCCCTGTGGGTGAGCGGGGACACGCGCCGCTGCCCGAAGTGTGATCGCGAAACCAATTGGCTCGACATCGTCGCTTCGGGTTTGTCCAAGACGCATAACAAAGAACTGCTTGTTAAGGTGATTCTTGGCGATAAGAAGTATGTCAACACTGAGACGCCGCGGGCCATTGCCGATCTGATCTGTTTCAAGTGTCAGAGCCCAATTCGAGACCTGCGCAGCTTCAAGTGTCACAACTGGGCCTATGCCAGAGGCGCCTTGTTAAAGGTCTTAGACCGCGTGGCTAGCACCAGCACTCGTTGATCGGAAGATTGAGGACTATATGAGCACGCTAGCGGTCAAGGATTTAGGGAGGTGCGATGAAGCGACCGAAACGAACGGAGTGCCCGAACAAGACTCCGACTTTTTTCCTGGTGAAGCATGGTCGCAGCCCGCACAGGATGGGTAGAGTGCTGAGAAACTAATCCCATGCGGAATCGAGGAGAATCTTAATGCCGATGCCTTTGCGCTTGTGTCCTAACGCGGTCCAAGCCCAGAGGAATATGTGGAGGGAACAGCATGCCTGAATCGCAAGAGACTTACACTTATCGCGCGGGCCGCAAGGTCCTTTTGACGAAGGCTACCGATCAGTTCGTCGTGCGGGCATTGCCCGACGCGGTGGAAGATCGCCTCGGGATCGCCGACGCCGAACGAGTTTCGTCGGCCTCCTCGCGGGTGACCACGCGCGCCCCGGACCTCGAGCCGCTCATGAGCGTCAGCAAGAACTCGGCGCCGGGGCTCAACGTCCCCGACAACAATCCGGCCGGCGTTCGCGACGCGATCAACCTCACCGACGTCGCAAGCGTGTCGTCAGTGAAGGTGAAGGTTGACATCACCCACACCTTCATAGGCGATTTGAGAGTCACGTTGATCGCGCCCTCCGGCAGCGCCGTCGTGCTCCACGATCGCAACGGCGGAAATGCACACAACCTCCAGCGCACGTTCGATCTGAGTTCGACGCCGGCGTTGAGCGCGCTGGCCGGCCAGCCGGTTCAGGGGAATTGGACTTTGCTCGTGCAAGACCTGGCAGCGGTCGACACAGGGCGTTTGAACAGTTGGGAGATCGAGATTCAAGCGGGCGCCCTCTCGACGATCGAGCTCCAGGAGAGTCCGGGCACATCGATTCCGGACAACAACCCGGCTGGCATCGAACGCGCCTTGACGACTGCCGAATCCGGCACGGTGAAAGGAGTCACGGTATCTGTAGACATCACTCACACATTCATCGGCGACCTGTTGGTGAGACTGGTCTCGCCGGCCGGCGCCGAGGTTACGCTGCACAACCGGAGCGGCGCCGGCGCGGATAACCTGATCCAGACCTACACGCCGCCCTCGCTGCCGGCACTCGCATCACTCACCGGGCAGCAGATTCAAGGCGCTTGGAAGCTGAAAGTGGCGGACCTGGAGGCGCAGGACATCGGCAAGCTGAATCGGTGGGGATTGAAGATTGCTCGGGAAGGTTGAAATGAATGTAGAGCTTTCACATCTTGCAGAGATGAGTTGAACGCGATTGCTGGTCCCTAACGGATTGAGAGCCAAAACCACTCGCAGCCAAGCAGAATATGAACAAGCGAGCACAACAAAGCCCCGGGGGAAGCGACACCGCAGCCGCTCACGTTTCAGTCGGTGCGCTACGACGTAACTGTGGCTGCGGTAATCGCACAATGGGCGGAACCGGGTGTCAAGCATGCCAAGGAAAGGGTGGCATCCTTCGGCGCAGTACGTCACTCAACGGTCATGTGCCCGGACTGCCAGATGCGCACGACGGATGGCCCTCGCAAGGCCGAGGGCCGAGCCTCGCTGGGGAAGCCTCGTCGTCGCCTTCCTTAAGTTTGGACTTCAGTCAGGTAAGCGCATCGGGCCGCAGGCGACCAGGCGAGCCGAAGCCAATCAGCCAATTCAGAGAGAGCCGGACCAGCGCCGGACTGCTGAGTAGAGGCTTCATCCAACCGAAGCTGGCCGTTGCTGCCGAGCACGATGTACACGAAGAAATGGCCGACAAGGCTGCGGAGTGGGCAGTGCGCCGATCGAGCGAATCACCCACGGCTGCGCCGTTGAGGCCGGGTCGACTAGGGCTGTCGACATTGCCGACAGCACGGGCGGCAAGGTCCGTGCCTGAATTACCTGTGGACGACGGCCGACCGTTGACCGCTTCGACGCGAGAATTTGCGGAGCCGGCATTTGGGCAAGACTTCAGCCGGGTCAGACTGCATACGAGTTCAACTGCTCGACTGGTCGCTGAGGGATTGGGAGCCCGCGCGTTCACCCATGGACATGACATCTGGATGGGCCCCGGTGAGTCCGAGTCGGACAGACTATTGATTGCTCATGAACTTGCCCACGTTGTCCAGCAGAAACCGGGTGTCATATATCGAAGAGCGGCAACGTGGCTGGAAAGGCGCGCCTGGTTGAGCTTCTTCTCGGATCCCGTCCCGAGAATGCTTCTCAACAACTACATGAATGACACCGGCACAGCAGTCACACTGTCCCAAGCAGAAATGGTGGGCTGCAATCCAATCGTAGACTTGAAGCGCAGTGCAGTTTTCTTGCAGCACGTGGCGAACCTGCGCTCAGGCGGAGGCGGGACACAACTCATCACGTTCTCTGGCTGGGGTGGCGCCCTCACCAATGGCACGCTGGGTAACTTCACAATTAACTACAGGGGACGACTCACCGTCAGCCCGGCAGGCGGTTGGAATTTCGTTGGCACAATGGACTTCTACGATTACTGGGACTTTGACACGAAGCCATTTTCCTCAGGATCAGGTCGCCCAGTATCGGCTGAGATTAAGGTCAGGACTGCGGCCGCTTTTCTTCCCGGTCGCCCTTTTCCGGTAACAAGCGTGCAGGTGCCGGTGTGGCAAACCAACGCAAACACGCGAGCCACTTGGTCGGGCGCTACTCCCTCCGCGGCGAGCGGCCCTGCGACGAGGACGGCCGTCGATATCGAAGCCGGCGCGGCCGGAGGGGAAGCGGTGGGGGGGCCACCCGGGGAAGTTGGGGGCGGCGAAATTGGGGCACAATCTTCCGAGGATCTCAATCGCTGAACCGCGTGAGGCGCGGCGTGCGAGTTGATTACCTAGCGTGCCTAGTCTGCCCGCGGAGTTGACGTCGATCGGGAAAGAGGATTGAAGGTAATGACCGGTTTCAACACACGTTGCAGTATCGAGACGTCATTGGGGGTTGATCTGCCAGAGGGGGCAGCGAACCTGCACTACTATAAGCTGGAGCCGGGATCCGAGATCGCTTATTACACGAAGTATTTGAAGTTTAGTACTTCACTTAGCGAATTCCTCGAACTTATGGGTCGGATGCAAATGACCCTATTCGGTAGAGGCGGAGCTGCCTATATGTATCTACCCGGGGCTTGGGAGGCCGAGCCTGGCGTGCAACTTGGTTGGTGGGATCCGACTCCTGAGACGCCGGACAACTCGGCGGCGCGGGGCCTTGGCGCGAACGGCTGGATCATAGCGAAGTATGAACGCGGCTGCGCGTACATCATAGCGACCGACACCGGCCGCTATGACGGCACCGGTCATCAGAGAGACTCGGAAGCAGACCAGTGAGATGAGAGAACCAAGGCGCGTGGAAGCTGGAGTGGCGGACCTGGGACGCGCAGGGCATCGGCAAGCTGAATCGGTGGGGATTGAAGTCAGCCGTCAGAGTTGAAAGAAAGTCGAACAGGAGTTGATATGAAGCGAACAGCCAGCGCCACGCGTCAAATGGGCGGCGACTTTGGACCATCGCATTCTCTTCTATTGCAGCGCAAGTGCGCCTGCGGCAGTCATACCGTCGCGGGTGGAGAGTGCGAAGGGTGTGGCAAGAACCGCGACGGCGCCTTGCAGCGTGCCGCGGCGAGTGCGGGGCCTGTGAGCAGTGTGCCGCCGATTGTGCATGAGGTGCTGCGCTCGCCTGGTCAACCCCTCGATGCGAGCACACGAGCATTCATGGAGCCGCGGTTCGGGCACGACTTCAGTCAGGTGAGAGTACATACCAATGCGAAGGCTGCAGAGTCGGCGCGGGCGGTGAACGCGCTCGCGTACACGGTGGGATCGGATGTGGTGCTGGGGGCGGGACAGTACGCTCCGGCGACGAGCGCCGGGCAACGATTGCTCGCGCACGAGTTGACACACGTTATACAGCAGGGTGGAAACGCGCGGGCCTTACAGCAAGATAGCAAGCTTGGTGAAGAAAATGATCGTTATGAGCAAGAGGCTGACAGAAGCGCGGCTCAGTGTATGAGCGGCGCTCAAGTTCAGGTTCCCTCCATGGTTTCGTCTAGTCTCATTCAGCGTACAAAGGTTTGTTCCAAGCGGTTAGATAATCCACTTGGCTGGTTCGGGATTAATCATTCGTACATTGATGATACCGGGCGCGATGACTGCTTAGGCAAAAACATGGCGGGCAATTATGCTATTCAGACCTTAGTTAGCGGAAACTTCCTGAAAGGTTGCGCGGCCAAGACAAGCACGTCAACTGATCCGCAGAGTTACTCGCCTAACGTTAAGCAGTGCGACCCCAAGCCTGGAGTTACAAATCTCTCAAAGTGTATGTCCGATGCCTATAGCAGTTATGCTGATCCGAGCGTCTACAAGAACCCCCGAGGGCCAAACAGCAACACGTTTGCTGCGACTCTAGCCAAAACTTGTTGCGCTGATGGCAGTAAAAAGGGGCTTGGCTGGGTTCCGGGATGGGATCATGCCCCCGCGCCACCCTGCCCGCCACAAATCTATGTTGCTGGTGGTGAGGAGTCACCCAAGGAGGAGACTGCAACTTGAGCTGGTTGGATGGGGGCTCTAATACTTAGCAATCCGTATTGACAGAGAAGAGATGGAAATGAACGCGGATATACAATTTTTGGGTTGGGGCGGGCTGGACATTCGATTAGGAAAGATTCTTTCGTCCGGTCAACAGGTCACGCCAATCACACTAGACTGGCAGCCAGGTGATATTCGCAATTGTTCATATGCGCCGAAGCAGGGGTGGATCGGGATTACGGCTGAAGATCGTACGCACGGGAAGCAAGTGCTCGCAGTTTATGAGCCACAAACAAAGACCACACAATTCCTGTTACGGACGGACTATATTTTGCACCATTCGTTCAACCGGGCTGGCACTGAAATTTGCTACGCACAGCCCTCAAATCAAACAGGCGCCGCCGACCTGTACATCTATGACCTAGAGAGCGGCCAGTCGCGCAGAATTGCCGAAGGGGCAGTGGCTCACGGCGCCACGCCGGTATGGTTTCCTGATGATGCGCGGATCGCTTACCATTCGCCGCACGGTCAGATAGAAGCGCTGAATGTCTTGCAGGAGCAACGCGAGATCTTGGTCGAAGGCTCTGCGCCAGCCGTCCATCCCGATGGAAACCGCATCGCCATTCAACGAGATGGTGGGCTTTTCATTTTTGACCGGGTCAATCGAACCACTGGCCCTCTTCGAATCCAAGCCGGATGGTTAGAGCACAGTCTAACAAATGGTCTTAGTTGGTCTCCTGATGGCCGCTATTTAAGCTTTGGGCTAACAACTGGGCTGACAGGTAAAGAGACGGTTTTCTATTTACTAGACCACGTCACTGAGCAACGGCAAAGAATTGAGGTCGAGTACTTGCGTGGCTTGATCATGATTGAGAGAGCCACAGCGGCATGAGAGGCATAGAGTTCCTGAGGTGGTGCGCTGAATTGGCGGATCGCTCTGAGAGAGTGCGAACCGGAGAGCCAGCCGTGAACATACAGCGGCGACGCCCGGCCCTCACTACCGTGAAGTGTAACGCTCCCAGAGTCAACCTGATCGTTGTCAAAGCTCCATCGCCGGCAGTGAGTACGAAGAATGTAGCAAACTGATGCTCCAACGAAGCAGCGCCTGATTCAATGAAATACTGAGGAGGAATCGCGATACAACATTTTGAGGCAGAAGGGATAACAGCGAGCAAGGAGAACATCCGCAATGAGCACATTTCCAGGTTCACCACGCCTGCTCAAGGGCGCATTAATCGGAGTCGATCCGTTGAATCCGCTCGGCAGGGTCGTCGTGTTCCAATACAACCCGGACACCATGACTCGAAAGCTCGACCCGCGCTCAGTCTCCGCCGAAGGCGATCGCGGCGAAGCTTTCCGCCTGACCGGAGCGCCCAAAGAGACGATCACGCTCAGCATCGAGATCGACGCGACCGATCAGCTCGAACAGGCCAATCCGATCGCTCTGGCTACCGGCATCTATCCCACGCTTTCCGCGCTGGAGCTGATGCTTTACCCGCCGAGCGCGACGGTGATCGGCAACCTGGTGGCTGAGCTGTTCGGGACGATTGAAATCATCCCTGTCGAAGCGCCGATGACACTCTTCGTGTGGGGGCCGCAACGCGTAATTCCGGTGCGTCTCACCAGCCTTAGCATTACCGAGGAAGCTCACGATCAGCTCTTGAATCCGATCCGTGCCAAGGTCGATTTGTCGCTTGCAGTGCTCAGCTATCAGGACCTGTCCAGAGTGGGGCGGGTTTTCTTCCTGACCCATCAGATTCTGAAAGAGGTTATGGCGACAACCAACCTCTTTAACAGCGTCCAGAACGCCGGCGCAGGCTTGAGGTTCTAGCGACGTCCAGAGGGGCGAACAATGACGTTTCCACCGACCAGCCGCTACTTCGGCATCGAGACTACGACGATCGAGGCTCGCGACGGCAAGCCCTACGCTTATCTCAGACGCCGGTTCGTGCCGCAGCCCGAACGCTTTTCGACCTTGCTCGAACACGTTGTGGTGCAGGGCGATCGACTGGACAACGTAACCGCGCGCTACCTGGGCGACCCACTGCAGTTCTGGCGCGTGTGCGACGCGAACCGCGCGATGCGGCCCGAGGAGTTGACTGAAGAAATTGGCCGGCGGCTTCGAATAACGCTGCCGGAAGGAATCCCGGGGACACCGAATGCTTAAGGGGGTTTATCTCACTCTGATGATCGGACCAACCGTGCCCGTACTCGCGCCGCAGCCGGTGATGGAAGCGCTCAAGAGCGTTCAGGTGAACAGCTCGAAAGGCCGCAGCGGATTTCAGCTCACGTTTACAGTGGGCAAGTTGTCGCCTCTGCAGACGGCGATGCTGCCGGCTGGGTACTTTGACCCGATCATCACGAGGGTGGTGATAATCGCGACGATGAACGGGCTGCCACGCGTGCTCATGGACGGGATCATAACGCGACACGAGGTCACGCCGAGTAATGAACCCGGCCAGTCCACGCTTACTGTGACCGGCGAGGATTTGAGCGTGCTGATGGATGTAGTCGAGATCAAGATTCCTTATCCGGGGATGCCGGTGGCTGCCCGGGTCGCGTTGATCTTAGCCAAGTATGCGGTCTTCGGAATTGTGCCGGTGATCGTGCCTCCGCCGGGGGACGCGCCTCCGAATCTTACCGAGAAGATACCGGTTCAAACCGAAAGCGATCGGGAGTACGTCAGGGGCCTCGCTTCGGAATGCGGGTACGTGTTCTATGTCGAGCCGGGCCCGGCGCCGCTGACCAGCACCGCTTACTTCGGGCCGGATGTGCCGGTTCCGCTGCCTCAGCCCGCGCTCAGCGTCAACATGGATTGGCAGACCAACGTCGAGTCGCTCACTTTCTCGTTGGACGGTCTCGCCAAGAAGGTCGTGGTGATCACGATACTGGATCCGATAACCGGCAAGATCCCGATCCCGATTCCCGTTCCTAACGTCAGCTTCCTTCACCCGCCGCTGGGTGCGCGGCTGACTCCTCCGGCGAAGATACAGTTTTCAAAAAAAATGGCCAACCTCTCGGTGGCTGAGGCGCTGAAGAAGGCATTCGGACTGATGCTGGACAACGCCGATGCGATCACCGGGAACGGTTCGCTGAATACGACGAAGTACGGTGCAATTCTGAAAACACGAACGGTGGTGGGTGTGCGCGGCGCCGGCCTCGCTTACGATGGCTTTTATTACGTCAACAGTGTAACGCACAACATAAAGCAGGGAGAGTACAAGCAGTCATTCACGCTCTCAAGAGACGGACTGATTTCACAGACGCCAGTGGTTGGACCATGAGCTTATCGAGCCCAAACAAAGAGTACGTAGGCAAGTATCGCGGCACGGTCATCCAGAACGTGGATCCGCAGCAGCGCGGCCGATTGCAGTTGATGATCCCGGACGTTCTCGGGCCGATCCCCTCGAGCTGGGCGGAACCGTGTGTCCCGCTCGCGGGGCCGACCGGTCCGCCGATGGGGGTGTATATGGTTCCTCCGATCGGCACCGGCGTATGGGTAGAGTTTGAACATGGCGATCCGGATTATCCCATCTGGGTCGGGTGCCGCTGGGGCGCACAGTCCGACATCCCACTCGCGGTTCGCTCGGGCAATCCAGCTGACCCGAACATTGTCATTCAGTCGTTGCTGCAGAACGCGATCATCATCAGCGACTTGCCTCCGGCGCCGCCGCCTCCCGTAATGCCGCCGGCTGTCCCTACAGGAGGAGTCATCCTTAAAAGCACCACCGGCGCTTCGATTGTGGTCAATGACGCCGGGATTTTCATTTCAAACGGCAAGGGCGCAACGATAATGATGGTCGGCCCCACGGTCACGATAAACAACGGAGCGCTGGTTGTAATCTGAAATCAGGAGACGAGTATGCCAGGATTTCTAGTTCACGTTGGCGCACAGGTCCTTTGCTCACACGGGGGACAGGCGCAGCCCACCGTGCCCAATCCTCGTGTGACTGTTAGCGGCCAGCCGACGGTATTGATGACCGCGCCTTACGTAGTGGCCGGCTGCGCGTTGCCGCCTCCACCCGGCGCCAACGGGCCTTGCGTTACCGCGCAGTGGTTGAGTGGGACGACACGGGTGTTGTCCAACGGGCAACCGCTGCTGGTTCAGAGCAGTCAGGCCATCTGCGTGCCGACCGGCACGCCGCTTCTGATCGTAGTGACGCAAGTCCGAGCGAGCGCGCTCTAGCGAGAGGATGCGATGAACATCGATTACCCATTCCATTTCGACCAGCGCGGACGAACGTCAGCCACCGATGACGATGAGCACATCCGCGATATGATCGAGCAGTTTCTACTCACCAGCCCCGGCGAGCGCGTGAACCGGCCGGACTTCGGAAGCGGTCTCTTGCAGATGGTCTTCGCGCCTAATAGCCCCGAGCTAGCCGCGGCGCTCCAGTTTACGATTCAAGCCGGCTTGCAACAGTGGCTCGGCGATCTGATCGAAGTGAAGAAGCTGGAGGTCGAAAGCGAGGACGCGCAACTTCGCGTCGAAGTGCAATACGTTGTGCGGCGCACCCAACAGACAGTCACGAATACTTTCATCCGGAGCACCCAATGACCAGCCTGATATGCGATAGCGAACGCCGGCGCGAAACGGTGCGCCAACACGAGAAGCTGTGCGGACTCGACTATCTGGAAGTCGGCGCGAACCAGCGCAAGCTAACGGTCCATTTTCTGGGCAAGGCTCCGCACGGATCGCACAAGCTAAGCCAGAAAAATGTGCTGATCGAAGGCGGCCGCCGCATCCGCGATATCAAAGTCTTGAGCGCGGTAACGCACTCCTCGGGCGACCCGGAGTTTGATGATACGCTCGAAGTGGTCGTGGATCGCGCCGGCGATTTCTCGACCTACACTCTTCGTATCGTCGCTCGCGACGCGCAAGGCCACCCGCAACCGCATCCGTCATTCGACCCTCGATACGACTCGGTCGAGTTCAACTTCAAGGCCGATTGCCCGAGCGATCTGGATTGCCCGTCTGGTCCGCAATGCCCTCCCGAAGAGCGCAATCAGCCCGAGATCAATTATCTGGCGAAGGACTACACCAGCTTTCGGCAACTGATCCTTGACCGGCTTGCGCTGGTGATGCCGGGTTGGCAGGAGCGCCACGTGCCCGACATCGGAATCGCGCTCGTCGAATTGCTGGCCTACGCCGGCGATTATCTCAGTTACTACCAGGATGCAGTCGCGACAGAGGCTTATCTGGAGACCGCCCGGCAGCGCATTTCGGTGAGGCGCCACGCGAGACTGGTCGACTACCAGTTGCACGAGGGCTCGAACGCGCGCGCCTGGGTCACGCTTAAGTGGTCTGGCGACCTGAACCAACTCGACCCGCGCGACTTGTATTTCATCACTCGACCCAAGGACGCACCGTCCCTGGCTGGCCCCACTCTGAAGGAGAACGACCTCGCAAAGCTCGGCGGGGGTTATGAAGTCTTCGAGCCGATGACCGACGAGACGATCAATCTCTATGAGTCGCACTACGAGATACAGTTCTATACCTGGGGAGATGAGGAGTGTTGTCTGGATCGCGGCGCTACGTCTGCTACGTTGATCGGAGAATTGATCAGTGACCGCGAAGACACGCAGACGCCGAACGGCAATCAATACGATCGCGCAGACCAGCATCAAGAGTCGTCGCAATCCAACACCGGTCAGACGGAAATCCATAAGCTGCGCTTGAAACCCGGTGATGTCTTGATCTTCGAGGAAGTCATAGGCCCGAAAACCGGAAATCGTTTCGATGCCGACCCCGCGCATCGACACGCGGTGCGATTGACTCGCGTTGAAGCGGGAGTGGATCAACTCAACCGACAGCCGGTGGTCGAGATCGGCTGGGCGCTGGAAGACGCGCTTCCGTTTACGCTTTGCATCTCGGTGCTGGGACCGCCGCCCAAATGCAAGATCATTCATGACGTAAGCGTCGCGCGCGGCAACGTGATTCTGGTCGATCATGGAAAAACGATTGATGAAGACGCGGGAGCCGCGCCCGTAAAGGAGACGCTTGAGCTTTGTGATTGCGAAGGCCTTCCAGCTGACAGGGCGGTAATCGCTGGACGATATCGGCCGGCGTTGAAGCAGGCGCCGCTGACGTTCCGACAGCCGCTGGCAGCAAAGACGCCCGCGACCCACACGCTCGATCAAGACGTCAGAAAAGCCGTGCCGCAGGTTCGCTTGATGAGCGATCCCGCGCCGAGTGGTGATCGGCGGTGGCTTCCGCAGCCCGATCTGCTGGGCAGTTCTTACGGCGATCAGCATTTCGTCGCTGAGATCGATAATGACGGACGCGCCCACTTGCGATTTGGCGACGGTGAACTGGGTCGCGGCCCCGAGCCCGGGGTGAAGTTTCACGCAGTCTATCGCGTCGGAACCGGCACGGCAGGCAATGTCGGCGCTGATGCGATCGCTTACATAGTCTTCCGTCGAAACCCAGTCAGCGGTGGAATCACAGAAGTGCGCAACCCGTTGCCGGCCTCGGGCGGGAGAGACCCCGAGCCGATCGCCGAAGCCAAGTTATTTGCGCCTCATGCGTTTCGTCAGGAGTTGCAGCGCGCGATCATCGCCGACGATTACCGCGCTCTGGTCGAGCGCGACTTCAAATCGCAAGTGCAGCGCGCGGCGGCAACGCTTCGTTGGAACGGGGGGCGTTACGAGGCGCTGGTGGCAGTGGATGAGTTTGGAAAAGAGGAGGCAGACGCTTCGCTGCTCGCAGCGATCCACCGGCGGCTGCATCGCTATCGTAGGATCGGCCATGATGTCCATGTGAAATCAGCGCGCCTTGTGCCGCTGCTCATCGAAATGCATGTTTGTGTCGATTCGCATTACCTGCGCGGCCACGTCAAGGGAGAGCTGTTGGACTTGTTCAGCAATCGAGTGCTCGCTGACGGGCGAAAGGGATTCTTTCATCCCGACAATTTGAGTTTTGGCGAAGGGATCTATCTTAGCCGTCTGGTCGCCGCGGCGCAGGCGGTAGAAGGCGTCGAGAACGTCGAAGTCACGCATCTCGAGCGTCTGGGAGAAGGGCCAAATCACGAGATCGAGTTCGGCGTGCTCCCGCTCGGGCCGCTCGAGATCGCGCAGGCGGATAACGATCCGAGCTTACCCGAGAACGGCGCCATCACATTGAAGATGGGAGGCGGCAGATGAGCCAACATTCGCAGTGTGGGTGTGGATCCAGTAAAGCGCCTTGCGGCTGCTGCGAGGGCGTCGAGGCATTGACCCCGGTGTCGGTCGCGAATCGTCCGGGCCTCGGCTCGCTAGCCTATCGAGCGGGTACGCACGCGACGTTTCTGGAAACGATGCTGGCGCGGCTGTCGACAATCGAAGTTGAGCACGAAGGCCAGAAGTTCCGCCCCCTGCTCAAGCTTACCACCCGTGAGCGGGATGACCCGTCAATTGCGTTGCTCGACGCGTGGGCGATGGTCGGCGACGTGCTGACGTTTTACCAGGAACGGATCGCGAACGAAGGCTACCTTCGCACGGCGACCGAGCGCCGAACGATAATCGAGTTGGCGCGGCTGGTCGGGTACCGGCTGCGGCCCGGTGTCGCCGCAAGCGTTTATCTCGCGCTTACGATTGAAGACTCGCAGAAAGTGGTCATCGAGCCGTTTGAAGTGCGCGCGCAAAGCATGCCGGGTCCGGGTGAGCTGCCGCAGGCCTTCGAGAACATCGAGAAGATCGAAGCGCGCGGGCGATGGAACAAGCTTGGCCCGCGCATGACTCAGCCGCAGAATGCTTTGACGCTGTCGACGAGCAAGGTCGAAGGCGCCAGCGTTTATGTGAAAGGTATCTCGACCGGGTTGAACACCAACGACCCGCTGCTTGTCAGGGAGGGGCCGCAGCGACCGGTTTTGTTCCGAGTGGTCGAAGTGAATGCGGACCCGGCTGCCGATCGGACTGAGGTGGTTGTCAAACCCTGGATCCTTCCCGGCCGCACTGTTTCAACGGGACCAACGCCCAGCGTGGTGCTTGCCGCTTTCGGGGAGAAGGGCGCAGCCAAATCCCACTTGAATGCACTCTCGACCGAAATCGCCGCCGGAAGAACCGATGCGGAACTTGCGGACTTCATCGAGCGCGAAACACTCCCCGGCCTCGAGCGCGTGGCCGCGAGGAGAAACATAAGCAATGAGTTCAGACAGCGAGTGCGTGATCTGTCCCAAGAGTTAGGTGAATCGGCCGAGGCACTACGCGAGCGCGCAGCAGAGCTCGCCGCGGGAAACGGGGCGGGGAACGGACAGTCCCTAACGACGATGGCGGCCTTACCAGCCGGGGCGGCAATGGAACGCGAGAATATCGTGATGAGAGCAGTGGTCGATGGTCTTGTCAAGAAGGGTTCGGCGCCGCCTCCGAACGCGCTGCGCTTCACCCGCGATGCCCAGTCTGCCTTCAGTCTGCATTCGGATCTTGGCGTTCAGGCGCTTGGCGTATTTCAACCCGCGCTGGTCTCTTCGCTAACGGTGGCGCTTGCGAATACTCCGGTGACGACCCCAGTTCCGATCGAGGTCTACGCCTTTCGAGTCAAAGCCGCGCCTTTCGGCAGCAACGCCCCCCTTCATTCCGAGATCCTCGAGACCCAGGACAACGCAGGCAAACATACGAATGTGCGATCCAGCGAATGGACGGAAACGGACGTGGCGAATGCCGAGGATTTTTTTCCGGACGGAGACGACAAACTCGCCAACGTGATTTATCTAGACGGCAGCTACGACAAAATCGCACCGGACAGTTGGGTTGTTGTGGACACAGCCGCGGTCGAGCCAACCGTCAGGTCGGACGTCAAGGCGGGCCATCCGACGTTGCTGATCGCGCAGGCAGCGCAAGTACAGGCCAGCATTTGCAGAGGGTTCTATGGCATCACCGGCAAATCAACTCTAGTTAAGCTTGTAGTTCCGGGCGGCGGGCCGAAAGAGGCTGCGTGGATAAAGATAGTCGGAACTCCTCCCCCTCCCGTCGTGGCGGCAGCCGCGATTGGCGGTATCACAAGAAGCGATGACTTCCAGGTAATCAGGCGCACGGTCGTGTACGCCCAGGCCGAGTTGCTGCCGCTCACCGAAGAGCCTATCGAAGAAGACATATGCAGGTCGAAGGAAAACGGCGGATGGATCGTGCTCGACGGCGTCTACAGCGAGCTGAAGTCGGGCCGGTGGGTGATCGTTGCGGGCGAACGATCGGATGTGCTCGACGGCTTTGACAACTCGGTCAGCGGAGTCACCGGAAGCGAACTGGCGATGCTGGCCGAGGTTGCTCATGACTTCAGCGACATCCCCGGCGACCCCGCGCACACGCGCATCAAGTTCGCGGCGGATCTCGAATACTGCTATGCGCGCGACAGAGTAACGATCTATGCGAACGTTGTAAAGGCGACGCACGGAGAGACTCGAAAGGAAGTCCTCGGCAGCGGCGACGGCAGCCAATCGCTCCAGCAATTCGCGCTCAAGCAACCGCCGCTGACGTATGTATCCGCTCCGACTCCGGCGGGCGTCGAGAGCACGCTCAAGATCTTCGTCAACGATGTCGAGTGGCACGAGGCGGAATCGATCTTCGGACTGGAGCCGACCGCCCGGCGATTCGTCACCACGCGGAACGATGCAGAAGTCACTACGGGCATCTTTGGCAACGGAAAACAAGGCGCGCGGCTGCCGACGGGCGTCGAAAACGTTCGCGCTCAGTATCGTCAGGGCATCGGCAAGGCGGCTAACGTGGCCGAAGGAAAAATCACGCTTCTTGCTTCGCGGCCGCTCAGCGTAAAGGAAGTGATCAACCCGCGTCGAGCCAGCGGCGGCGGCGATCCGGAAACCCGCGACCAGGCGCGCAAGAACACGCCGCTGGCAGTGCTGGCACTGGACCGTCTCGTTTCCACCCGGGACTATGGCGACTTCGCGCGGACCTTTGGAGGAGTGGGTAAGGCGTTTTCGATGCGGCTTTCGGACGGACAGCGGGAACTTGTGCACGTCACGATCGCCGGCGCCGGCGACGCCCCGATTGACGAGAGCTCCGACCTGTTGCGCAATCTGCGGCAGGCGCTCACTCAATTCGGTGATCCTGCAATGCCTGTCAGCGTGGCAGTACGCGAGTTGATGCTGCTGGTCATTAGCGCAGGCGTGCAGCTGCTCCCGGATTACGTCTGGGAAAAAGTCGCCCCCAAGATTCGAGTGAAGATGCTCGAGGCGTTCAGCTTCGAAAATCGCGAGCTGGGCCAGGACGCATTCCTCAGCGAAGTGATCAGCGCAATGCAATCGGTCCCGGGCGTGGCCTACGTTGACGTGGATGCGTTTGGCGGCGTGGCTGAAAAGAATGCCGACGGCAGCGTGCGAACGCCCAACGGACTGATCGCAGCGGCACAGGAAATAGTCACAAAAGGCAAACCTGACCAGCGTGTGAAGGTGAATCAGCCTGAGCTGCCGAAAATCAGCTCTGGGGAGATTCGGCCGGCGCAGTTGGCTTATCTCGTACCGGAAGTCCCGGACACTCTGATCCTGAACGTGATTGAAACACCATGAACACTGATCATCTATACAACCTGCTGCCCTCGATCTACCGGCTGCGTGACGCCGAGCGAGGGTATCCGCTGCAAGCGCTGCTGCGTGTCGTCGAAGAGCAAGTCAACGTTGTCGAAGACGACATCAGCCAGCTCTATGAGAACTGGTTCATTGAAACTTGCGACGACTGGGTCGTGCCCTACATCGGCGATCTGATCGGATGGCAACAGGTGCACGAGGCGGGCGAGCCCGGCGACGCCGCCAACCGGCGCGGCCGGGAGCGCAATAAGATTCTCATCCCTCGTCGCGAGCTTGCCAATACGATTCGTTACCGGCGACGCAAAGGCACGCTGGCGCTGCTTGAATTGCTGGCAAACGATGTAGCCGGTTGGCCCGCCCGCGCGGTTGAGTTCTTCGGGCTGCTCGGCTGTACACAGAATATCAATTTCCCCCACTCGCGAAGAGGCGGAACGACGGATGTGCGCGAGCTAACGAAGCTCAGCCTGATTGATGGGCCTTTTGATGACCTGGGCCATACCGTCGACGTTCGCCGCATAACCTCAAATCGGACGGCTGGCCGCTACAATGTCACGAGCGCCGGGGTGTTCGTTTGCAGGCTGAAATCATATCCGGTAGCGCTCAGCCGCGCGCACTGCGCGGAAGACGTCGGGCCGGATTGTTTCACTTTCAGTGTGCTCGGAAATGACGCTCCCCTGTTTACCGAGGCTGTGCGTGAGACCGAGCCGACCAGTATCGCCCGCGAGATCAATTTGCCGGTTGCAATTCAGCGGCGGGCGTTCGAGTCACGCAAGGTTGCGAATCATGTCGCCAAGACTCGTGCTTCAGAGGTGTACTACGGCGACGGGAAGAGCCTGAGCATCTGGGTTCGGAGGCGAAAGAAAGATCGTAACGACGCACCAGACCGCGAGCTCATCCCGGCCAATAGGATAATCCCCGCTGACCTGAGCGGCTGGCGCTATCGGCCGCGCCACGACCGCGTCGCCGTAGATCCGGTGCTCGGGCGCATAGTCTTTCCCGCGGGACACTGCCCGAAGGACGGCGTTTGGGTCTCGTATCACTACGGCTTCAGCGCGGACATCGGCGGTGGCCAGTATGATCGCGTTCTCTCCCAGCCGGACCCGTATAAGCTCTATCGAGTCGGCCCGGACGAGAAGTTTCATACAGTCAACGCCGCGCTTCGACAATGGCGCAAACACGACGCGGCGAGTAATCCGAACGCCGTCATCGAGATTGCCGACAGCGGAGTCTACGTCGAGCAGATCAGTATCACCTTGAGAGAGCATCAGAGCCTGCAATTGAGAGCGGCCAATGGCAAGCGTCCGGTCATTCGGTTGCTGGACTGGCACACAGACCGACCGGATGCGCTGAGCGTCTCGGGTGAACACGGCAGCCGCTTCACACTCGACGGGCTGATGGTAACCGGGCGGAGCATGATGATCGAAGGGGAGATCTCGCAGGTCAAGATTCGGCATTGCACGCTTGTGCCGGGCTGGACGATTGACAGCCACTGCGAGCCGAATCGACCGGCCGAACCGAGCCTTGAATTGCACTGCCTCCACGCCCGAGTCGAAATCGAAAAGAGCATAATCGGTTCGATTCAAGTTCATCCGCTGATGAACACTGCCAGTGCGGAGTACTCGCATGGACCGAAAGCGAAGACGAAGTCGCCCGCGGCCGAGTCGGGATGCCACGGGATCGGTTACGGCTTCCGAGTTGATCCGATCTGCCTTTACTTGAGCGACAGCATACTGGACGGGACCAATGCCGCGAGCGAGGCGATCGGGGCGCCGGGCTGCGCGGTGGCTCATGCGCGTTTGACGATCGAGCGTTGCACGGTCTTCGGCCAGGTCCAGGTTCACTCGATCGATCTCGCCGAAAACTCGATCTTCGATGGAAGGATCACCGTCGCCCGTAGCCAGGAAGGGTGCATGCGGTTCTGCTACGTGACGCCGGAATCGAGAACGCCTCGCCGCTACCAGTGCCAGCCCGATCTGGCGATAAAAGGAAAAGACGGCGCGGCGAAGGCGCAGGAGCAAACGCGGGTCATGCCGCGGTTCAACACCAAGCGCTACGGGCTTTCGGACTATTGCCAACTTGCTGATGATTGTGCGGAAGAGATCACGCGCGGCGCCGACGACGAGTCGGAGATGGGCGTCTTCCACGATCTGTATCAGCCGCAGCGGCTTGCCAATCTGCGCGCGCGGCTCGATGAATACACCCCGGCGGGCATGGATGCCGCCATTATCTTCATGAACTGAGACAGGAGGCAGCGATGAAGGGCGATTTCACACGAATGACTTTCGATCCGACCAAACACTACAGCCGCGTGCTGGAACAGCAGGGGCGCGTGCAGGTGGATTCCGACTTCAACGAGATGAACGCGATTCACCGCCATTTTTTGCGCAGGCTGGCGGCGGATTTGATCGGGCCGCACGGCGGTCCGGGCGACAGCTTCAATATCGATGCTGTGAAGGACAAGGACAATAAGGACGTGTTGCGGGATTTCGGAGTCGCACTCGGGCGTTACTACGTCGATGGGGCGCTTTGTGAGAACGAAGGTCAAATGCTCTATACGAAGCAACCCAGTTTCCCGCTCGGCTCCGGCAATCTGGAGAACGGAAAGACGTACCTTGCTTACCTGGATGTATGGGAGCGCCACGTCACTGCTTACGAGGACGAGGATGAAAACAGGATCGGCATTCGCGAGGTTGCGCTGCGGGGCCCGGATACGGCTACGCGCGCGCAGGTCGTCTGGCAGGTGAAGTGCAGGTTGATCAATGAGGCCGGCGCCAACAACGTGAGTGTTGCCGACCAGGAAAAAGCGTACGCAAATTTTCTCGACCTACTCGGTGAAACGACGCTAGGCATCGGCAAACTGCGCGCGAGAGCGATCAAACCCGAGGCCGACGACGAACCCTGCCTCATCTCGCCGGACGCACGCTATCGCGGAGCCGAAAACCAGCTCTATCGCGTAGAGATCCACCGTGGCGGAACGGCCATGCCGGGAGGCGATCTCTCGAATGTCAGGATTGATGCGACCAAGATCGCGACCTTCAAATGGTCGCGTGAAAATGGCTCGGTGATCTTCCCGATCACGAAGCGCCAGGACAAGGTTGTGACGCTGCGGCACCTTGGCCGAGAAAGCCGTTTTGGTCTCCGCCCGGACGACTGGGTCGAGATCATCGATGATGATTATGCGCTTCAAAATCGCGCGGAGCCGTTGCTTCAAGTCAAGGAGATTGACCGCGACGGTATGCGGGTGACGCTCAAGACAGCGCCCGCTTCGGCCGTTGGGACCGACCCGGCGAAGCACCCACTCCTGCGGCGCTGGGACCTGCACTCAGACAACCTGCAACTGGGCGCGCTTCCGGTTGTTGAGGGTGCCGGCGATGATGACGCGAGTTGGATCACGCTTGAAGACGGAGTACAAATTCAGTTCCCACCCGCGAGCAGCGCTGACGCCTCGGCCGAAGCCAGACGACCCGGGGGCGGGGGTGGCGGAACCGCTTTGACCAGTGCGCCAGCTACCTACCGCACCGGCGATTACTGGCTGATACCCGCGCGTGTCGCAACCGGAGACGTGGAATGGCCTGGTACACCGGGTGATCCCCTGCCGAGACCACCGCACGGCGTTGAGCACGCCTTTGCGCCACTTGGGATAATCTCGATAGGCGCGGCGGGAAAGGTCACCGCGGAGAAGAATCTGCGCAGAACCATCAAACAGCTTTGGCTCCCGTAGCCGCGCCATCCACATGAACCGTTGATTGCTCTCAGTGAGGCGTACAACTGAGATCGAACAAGAGCTCGATGCGGAGCGAACCTTCCGGGAGAACCTCGCTGCGTGAGCAGCTCTCAAGCATGCACCTGATTTGAACGCGGCTTTCAGCGCGCCGTACCCTTGAACACGCTCACGTCGATTCTGTGCTTGCGAATGAGTTCCCAGAAAGCCCGGCGGTTCTTGTTGGCGGCCTTCGCTGCTCTCGTGATGTTGCCGTGGTGGGCGATCAACAGACCCTTAAGGTAATTGAGTTCGAACTGGGAGACTGCTCTTGCCTTCCCTTCTTGAAACGAGCAGTGCGAGGCTGTTTGCTGGAAGCCGGGCAACGTAATGTCGTCCTCCGTCAGCACCGCACCTTCGCAAAAAACCACCGCTCTCTCGATAACATGCTCGAGTTCGCGGATGTTTCCCGGCCAGTCGTAAAGCATCAGCTTTGACATGGCGCCAGTCGAAATATCGGTCACGCGCTTCTTGAGGACGCCCGCGTACTGGCTGAGAAAATGACTGGCCAGCAGCGGAATGTCGTCAGCCCGCTCGCGCAGTGGAAGCAGCGCAAGTGGTAGCACGTGCAGACGGTAGTAGAGATCTTGCCGCACGCGGCCCTGCCTGACCGACTCTTCGACATCCGTGTTGGTCGCCGCAATTACCCGAACGTCGGCGCGGCGAGTCCTTGAAGCACCCAAAGGCCTGTACTCCTTGTCTTGCAGGAACCGCAGCAGCTTTACTTGAGTGAGCAGCGACAAACAATCTATTTCATCCAGAAAGAGCGTTCCGCAATTCGCTTCTTCGATCAGTCCCGGTTGAGAGGAACCCGCGCCGGTGTATGCTCCGCGCTCGTGGCCGAACAGCTCATTCTCGGCAAGATCGGCGGGGATCGCACCGCAGTTTATCGGAATAAAAGGGCGCTTTGCCCTAGGACTAAGGTAGTGTATCGCTCTCGCGCAGAGCTCTTTTCCCGTGCCGGTCTCGCCGGTGATCAGAACTGTTGCATCGCATCGCGCAATCACCGGTATCTTGCTTATCGCTGCGATAAATGACTGATTCCGTCCAACCATATTTCGGAGCCCAAGCGCCGCCTTTATGTTATTGGCCGGGGCTTCAGGTTCGATTTCCAGGAGCCTTCTGATGCGCGGGATCATATCGACTGCCCTGATTGGAGGAGTGATGAAGTCTGCTGCGCCTTCTTTGAGGAGCGCAAGGATGTCGTCGGGATGGTCAGCGTCGCCCACGATGATGATGGGCAGCCCAGGTGAATGCGTGTGAATTGCGGAAACGACGCCGCTGGCGGTTTCACTTGCGCCTAGTCCGAGTGATATGAATACAAGGTCGGCCTTGAAGTCTTCCAGGAATCCAACGCAGTTTTTGGTGGCTTCCGCGCCGGCATCCGGGGCCGCCACCGTTCGCATTTCGCATGCGTTCCCTGGCAAGGACTGCTCAAGTATGCTCTGAAGGTTCTTCCCCGCGCCGTCGGATGGTTCGATTTCGAGGACCAAAATCTTCGGTTCAGTCATGTCGCCTCCTGAGGGCGCCCGTAGAGCCTGGTGACAAGACAGCAAGACGTGGGGAGTGTGAGGCAAATCAGAACCAAAACAGCGGTGGCCTTTCGGTTCGCCATAGGAGTGTGAAGAGCCCCACTCTCTCCGCCACCGCTCGGCCTCCCCATATGTACTCATCTTTCCATGACGCGATTAGGACAGGGTTTTATTCAGAAATCTATTTTACGGGCGTGGGCCTCGGATTTCGTCAGCCTTTGAGCAAGTAGCCCAGAAAGAGCGCCTTTTTGGAACGCAAGTTAAGGCAGAGGATTGTAGAAGTGGACGTCGACCAGCCCGGTGATTTCAGCAACTACACGCTGGTCATCAACAGCGCAAGCCTCGACCCGTTCTACGCGCAGGTGGAGTTCAACTTCAAGGCGAGCTGCCCAAACCGCTTCGACTGCAAACCGAGGAAAGAGTGCCCGCCCGATCCAGTTGAAGAACCGCTCATCGACTACATGGCGAAAGACTACGCGAGCTTTCGCCAGGCGCTCATCGACTTGATCTCGGCCAAGGTTGCAGGCTGGACGGAGCGGCACGAAGGCGACCTCGGCATGACGCTTCTGGAGATGCTGGCCTACGTGGGCGATCACCTGAGCTATTGCCAGGACTCGGTCGAAAATGAGGCCTATTTGGAGACCGCGCGCCAACGCATCAGTGTGCGCCGCCACGCACGGCTGGTGGATTACAGGATTCACGATGGAGCGAGCGCGCGGACTTTCGTCCACTTCCAGGTGAGCAACGCCCTGGCGCAGCCGGTGCCGGCGGCTACAACGATTCTTGCGCGGATCGACAAACGGTTGGGGGCCTCGATACTGCCGCTCGTCGTGAGCGGACAAACTTACGCCTTCGCTTTTCTGATCGTCGCGGCCGCGGTTGTTCTCTCCGGTTCGCTGATTCTAAGACGGCTCTACAGCCTCGATCTGGTTGAAGTCTTGAAGACCAGGGAGTGAACCTCCGGCACAGGGCCCCGGCTCTAGTTCCTCTGGATCGACTCTATGTACCTCATCAAGGACTGTGAGTTCCGTTTCGCCCACCTCTCCAGCGATCACAAGTCTGATTCGGACACCCGGAAACTTCCCGTCCTTCTTGCGAATGGTATAGTAACCTTTCTCTTTGTGCTGGTCATCGTCGCGCTGCTGGCGCTTGTGCTGATTCCTTCGCCAATCAAAGTGGAAACGGCCCGCGTCACGAGAGGGCCGCCTGGCGTCACGGTCGACGAAGAAGGCGAAGCGCGCGCCCACGATCAATAATATGATCAACGAATTCGATCTGACTACGTTCAGAGGGCTCTCAGAGAGCGAGGCCGACGAGAGGCTAAGAGCCGAAGGGTTCAACGAACTCCCATCCGCAAAACGCCGCAACGTTCTGGCGATCGCGCTTGAAGTCGTTCGTGAGCCGATGTTCTTGCTCCTGGCCGCATGCGGAACGATCTACTTGATACTCGGCGACGCGCAAGAAGCGTTCATGCTTTTGGGGTTTGTGTTCTTCATTATGGGCATCAGCCTCTATCAAGAGCGAAAAACAGAACGCACTCTTGAAGCGCTGAGGGATCTTTCCAGTCCTCGCGCGCTCGTAGTCCGAGACGGACGCCAAAGAAGAGTGGCCGGACGCGATGTGGTGCGAGGCGACATACTGCTCCTTGCCGAAGGCGATCGCATACCAGCCGACGCCGTCGTTCTATATTGCAGCCACCTGCTGGCAGACGAATCCATCCTCACCGGCGAGTCGGTTCCTGTTCGAAAGGTCACCTCCGATGGCGTCAGTGAGATGAGGCGGCCGGGCGGGGACAATCTTCCGTTCGTTTACTCGGGAACGTTGGTGATTCAAGGCCAGGGCATCGCGCAGGCGCTTGCTACGGGCCAGCAGACTGAGATCGGCAGGATCGGCAAAGCACTTGGGGAGCTCGAGACCGAGCAAACGCCGTTGCAGAGAGAGGTCGGCAGCCTTGTCGCCAGGCTCGCGGTACTGGGCGTTACGCTGTGTGCGATTGTCGTGGTCGTGTATGGACTCACGCGAGCGAATTGGTACGAGGGCTTTCTAGCCGGAATAACGCTGGCGATGGCCATTCTGCCGAATGAGTTTCCGGTTGTGCTGACGATCTTCCTCGCGCTTGGAGCGTGGCGAATCTCGCAAAAGAATGTGCTCACCAGGCGTATGCCGGCAGTTGAGACTCTCGGTTCGGCGACAGTGTTATGCGTAGACAAGACGGGCACGCTCACGCTCAATCACATGTCGGTCGCGATGCTGTTTGCCAATGATGAGTATTACGATATCCGCACTTCACCCGGCGAGGAGTTGCCAGAGATGTTTCACGAACTCTCGGAATTCGCGATACTCGCAAGTCATCGCGATCCATTCGACCCGATGGAAAAAGCGCTCAGGGAACTTGGCAACTACTACCTGAGCGGCACCGAACACCTTCACGATGACTGGACCTTGGTGCGCGAATATCCGTTGTCCAATAGTCTGCTTGCGTTGTCGCGAGTATGGAGATCGCGCGATGGCGAAGATTACGTCATCGCCGCGAAGGGAGCTCCTGAAGCCATGTTCGACCTTTGCCACTTCAACGAAGCGCAGCTCTCGGAACTCTCCAAGAGAGTAATCACTCTGGCGAACGAAGGGCTTCGCGTCCTGGGGGTTGCAAGGTCGCGCTTCAAACAGACGGATTTGCCTGTTGAACAACACGACTTCGATTTTGAGTTTCTCGGGCTTGTGGGGCTGGCTGATCCAGTCCGTCCAGCGGTTCCGGCAGCGATCAAGGAATGCTACGGGGCGGGCGTGAGAGTCGTAATGATAACCGGCGACTATCCGGGCACTGCTGAGAACGTCGCGCGTCAGATTGGGCTGACGCCTATGGATCAAATCATTACGGGCCCGGAGCTGGACAAGATGGACGATGCCCAACTTCGCGAGCGGATTGACTCGGTGAACATCTTTGCGCGAGTCGTGCCAGAGCAGAAGCTGAGACTGGTCAGCGCGCTCAAGGCTAGCGGCGAAATCGTTGCGATGACCGGCGATGGAGTGAACGACGCGCCTGCTTTGAAAGCCGCGCACATCGGCATCGCGATGGGTGAGCGTGGAACGGATGTCGCTCGCGAAGCGTCTTCGCTCGTCCTGCTCGACGATGACTTTTCATCAATTGTACAAGCAGTCAAACAGGGCCGGAGGATCTTCGACAATCTCAAGAAAGGCATGGCGTACATCCTGGCGATTCATGTGCCGATTGCCGGAATGACTCTCGTACCCGTGCTGCTGAGGTGGCCACTCGTGCTTCTCCCGGTGCACATCGCGTTTCTTCATTTGATCATCGATCCGGCGTGCTCAATAGTCTTCGAAGCCGAGCCTGAAGAGGCGGACCTCATGCAGCGCCCTCCACGCAAGCCAACCGAGCCGTTGTTTGGAAAGCGCACATGGTTGGTAAGCTCGCTTCAAGGACTGGGGGTCCTGCTGATACTGGCCGCGCTCTACGGTCTTGCGCTTCATCGAGGGCAAGCTGAACCGAAAGCGCGAGCTCTCGCGTTCACGACATTGATCATCGCGAACCTCGGTTTGATTCTGACCAACCGATCCTGGAAGCATTCGATCATCTCGACAATTCGTTCACCGAACGCCGCGCTGTGGTGGGTAACCGGCGGGGCGGTGTTGTTTCTGGGATTGGTTTTGTATGTTCCAATGCTGCGCGAGGTGTTCCGCTTTGCCGAGTTGGATCCTAGAGACGTTGGTGTGTGCCTGCTGGCTGGGGTTGGAAGCATTGCGTGGTTTGAACTGTTCAAATTTGTGAGCAAGCGGATTTAGCCTGCCTTGCGTTCGCTTGGGCGAGAAGCGGTCGTCGGTGTTTCCGAAAGCGAGCGCGCCCAAAACTGGCATCAGGACTGCCGTGGCGATTGAAGCGGGCCAACCCGATGTGATGAGTAAAATGAGGACACTCGCGCACTTCTCAACGCTATGATCTTGCCGTCGGGCTGCGTCAGCAGGGCATAAGCCAGATCAGCGCGGGAATAGAAATCGGCTGTTACCTTGCCATTCGCGCCAAAGCTTGTGTCGAGACTGCCATCCGTGTTGTAGCGTATCAGCGCAAATCAGCGTCCCGGTGAGTCAGAAAACGGTTGCGCAGCCAGGGCGCGAGGATGACTATCACTGAAGGAATCCACACCCACACAAGTTCATTCAGAATCGTTGTCGCCCCGGCAGAGCTGAAGAAAGCCAGGCCGATCGGCGACGAGACAATTGGCCGCCACGGCAGAAAAAACCGTGCTGGACTAAACGGCGCAAAAAAAGCCACTCCCAAGGTGCCATCTACCATGGCATCGAGAACTGAATGGGAAGCAGTCGCCGCGAAGAAGAATGCGAACAGCCCCAGTCTACTTATCATCCCCTTAGCCGGTTTCCTGAAGGCCAGCAGCACCACTAGTCCGCTCAGCGCCATCGCGAAGAAAAGCGAGTGCGTGAGCCCGCGATGGCCGAGCATCGTCGTGTAGTCGAAGCCGAACCGGTTGGCCAAGACATCGATATCTGGCGCCACCGCACAAACGGAAGATAGTACCCAGAACCGGAGAGGGAGTGGACGCGTCGTGTACGCCCTCCCTAAAGCTATTGATGCGACGGCATGAGAAAACGCAGATGGCATTGCAAATACTCACTTCATAAAAATCTCTTGGTCACCTTCCGGCACGAGCCTGAAGACTACTGATTGATTCATTGTAATCTGTGGGAGCGGGCCACCGCCATTGGTTCTCCGGCCCACGTCGAGACATCTAAGACCAAAGGTCAGGTCCGTACGTGGCAAGGCGGACAGTAGACGGATTAGTTAGGGTGATTGAATTTCGAGTCATCCAGTCGCCATCGCGTTCTGATCGCAAAACTGTAGCAAAGCGCGGCGATGACAATGCCACCAAGATCTGCCGCGAGGTCCTGAACAGTATCGCGCGGCGTCCATATGCGTTGGCCGCCGAACAATCGCTCGTCGATCAATTCCGTGATTTCATAGTAGGCGGCCAGGCTAAAAGCAGTCGTGACTGAAAAGAAGGCTACAAAACCCAGGGGCAGCCGGTAGGCGAAGCGCCGGATCAGCGCCATCAGAAGCCACATAACAGGGACTAACGATAGTCCGCTCGCAGTGAAATGGGTGATGATGTCATAGGGGACTAAAGCAATCCTTCGGCTGAACAAGCCATATCGATTGCCGACGACGTCCAGCGCGATGGAGAGCACTAAACAAAGGAGCATTCCGGCGGGCATCCGGATGTTCAACCTGAATCTTAGATAGAAATAGAACGACGATAAGGCGAGCGTAGAAAGCAGAGTGTTGGTTACTGGCGATCGATAGGGCAGCCTGAGCAGCAGGACTGTGTATACTGCCAGGGCTAACATCCCGGCCACTACCACTTCTGATTTGCCAATCCTTTGAGACTCTGATCTTTCAGCCAGCACGGCGGGCTTGACCCTGTTCGAGAACTCGGCAGTGGCAACGGGCTTGTAGAACATACTCCTGTGCTCTTGAGCTCGAACAGCGTGAGCGTATAGCCAGGCGAGTTCAGCTCTACCGTTCACGACGAGCTCAACAGCTACCGTTGCTGCAACGCCTGTTCCGACAATTGGAAGCGCGTCGTAGTGCAGCACAGAGAGTGACTCCTCGAGTCGCCTGCGGAAATTCTCGCATCAACTTGCGTGAAAGCGCGCAAAGCCGGGGAGGGGCGCGCCGTGCGCACTACAATGAACTTGAAAGAGGATTGGTGTTGATGCTGTTTCTCGCTCTGTTTGAGCCGGGACTTCGCTTCAAGATCGCCAGCACGCCTTCCGCGCCCCTGGAATCCCAGGACTTCCTGCGAATGCTTGCGGCCCTCACCAACGCCACGATCCATACAAACAATCGGGTAGATGTGCTGACCAACGTTGAGGTCTTTTATGAAGCCGCGTTGGAGGCCATTCGCAACGCCAAACACAACATCAACATTGAGGTTTACATTTTTCAGAAGGGAAGAGTCGCCGGGCGGTTCATTGAAGCTCTGATCGAGCGCGCGGAGGCTGGCGTGAACGTGAATCTGGTCATTGACGCGATCGGCAGCTTCGCGACCTGGGACAGCTATCTCAAACTGCTGCCCGACGCCGGCGCCCGCGTCGAGCGGTATAATCCGATTCGCTGGTACACGCTGCCGCGAATCAACAATCGCACTCACCGCACGCTGATCATCGTCGATGGGCGGGTTGGCTTCGTCGGAGGCGACGGCGTCGCCGATCACTGGCTCTACGGAAGAGGAAAATCGAGCCGCTGGCGCGACACCATGTTTCGCGTCGAAGGCGGCGCGGTAACCGATCTTGCAGTCTACCTTTGTCGAAAACTGGCTGGAAGCGTCAGGCGAGATTCTGGCGGCGACCGAGTACTTCCCGGCTTGCACTGCAGCGGGCGCCACCAGGGTGATGGTCATCGACAGCTCGCCTTCGATTGGCCAGTCGACTCGCGCACGCGTTCTCTTTCAGACGCTGTTGGCGTCGGCGCGCAAGACCATCTTCATAAACACGCCGTACTTCGGTTGCTGGCCTCTCATCTCACGAGTGCGGATATCCGAGCCCACCTTCAGCGCTCGAGAACTTACCCGGGGGTGTTGCCCTTCCTGCATTTGGATCACATCTACTTCGATGATTTGCTCGATCTTGAACGAATCACGCTGCATAAGAGCCGCGCCGCGCTGGTGGCTTCGGATCATCTGCCGTTGGTCGCGGACTTTCGAATTCAGAGGGAGTAAAGCAATCTCATCGAAGGAATAACCTGGTTCAGAAGTCGTCCAAATAAAAACGAAAGGGCCGGAACTTTTTCCGGCCCAACTTCCGACCCGATTTAGTGAGTGGTTGCGGGGGCGGGATTTGAACCCGCGACCTTTGGGTTATGAGCCCAACGAGCTACCAGACTGCTCCACCCCGCGCCAGAATATTACATTAATTCGAAGCGTCCGTATAGCCGCTGTTGGAGCGGGGACTCAAATTCGCCATCCGAACCGGGCGGACCTCCGTAGTGCTTTCGGCAGCCGAGCTCGGATCTTGCTGAAGTTTGATCACCACGTCCCCAGAGCGGACGAATCCGAACTTCTGTCGGGCGAATAGCTCGATTGCTCTCGAGTCGGTGCGTAGTTGTTGAACGTCGCGCTCGAGTTTCTGAACCCTTATCGTTAGATCCGTGACTCTCTCCCCGGCTGCTTCGTGCTTGAGCAGCGCCGCGTCAAGCTCCCCTCGAGCCCTGGAGTAAACCGAAAGGCAAGTGGCCGCTGCCGCCAGTATTATCGTTATTACTATGGCGTCTATCAGACGGCGGGCGCGAACCCTTCGTCTGACTACCGGGTTCACCTTTACCGCCGTTGCGGACCTCTCGACTCTTTCATCCCAAAATGTACTTGTGGCCTGACTCAAGTAGCACCTCCAATTCTTGCTCGTTTGAAGCTTCAGCGTAAATGCGCACCAGCGGCTCGGTCCCGGACGGACGTAGCAAAATCCAAGATCCGTCATCGAGAATAAACTTGGCTCCGTCGACTCGATTTACAGACACGACACGGTGGCCGGCGAACTGATTCGCGCCGGCGGACAGCTTACTCGGCAATGCTTGCTGCAGCTCAGGCGTCAACGGGACGCCTATTCTTCCGCTTGTTACGTGACCCACTTCTGAATAGACCTTTGCGAGCATCTCTCCGAGAGAAGCCCTTCGCGCGGCGACCATCTCAGCAACCAGCAAGCAGGCAAGTATCCCGTCCTTCTCCGGGAAGTGTCCTCTGATTGACAGTCCCGCGCTCTCTTCGCCGCCGAGCGAAATTTTGTCTTCGTCAATAAGCTGCCCGATGTACTTGAAGCCAACCGGCGTCTCAATCACTTCGATCCCGCGCCGCGCAGCTACTCGATCGACGAGATGAGTGGTCGCGACCGAGCGAGCAACCGCATCGGTCCACCCGCGAGACTCCGCCAGGTAGTCGACCAAGAGAGCTATTATCTGGTTCGGCGTGACGAACGCGCCATCCCGATCGATGATGCCGAAGCGGTCAGCGTCGCCATCGGTTGAGATCCCCAAATCATACCCGCCGGCCGTTACAGCGTCGCGAAGCTCATGCAGATACTCCGCCTCGGGAGATGGACTGTGGCCGCCGAAGTAAACATCGCGATAATCGTGAAGCATCAATACGTCCGAGCCGGCATCACCGAGCGTCTTGTCCAGATACCCCCGTCCTGTGCCCCAGAGCGGGTCGTAAGCGATGCGCAGTCCCGCGCCGGCGATCGCGCGAAGGTCGATCTTGGTGGCGATGTCGTTCAAGTAGTCATTCACCAGCGACAAACTCTCGACCTGCCGACCCTGTGCGGGTTTTGCAATGTGCTTACCTTCGAGGCTCGAGATGTTGCGTTCTATCTCGTTTGTAACCTCGGGCAACGCGGGCGCGCCATCGGAAGCTGAGAACTTGATACCGGAATACTCGGGCGGGTTATGGCTGGCGGTGAAGTTGATGGCGCCACTCGCACGTCTTGAGCGAACCGCGAATGCAATCGCAGGAGTTGGAGTAGCTCGATCGCACAAAAGCGGGTGAAGACCGTTAGCGGCGATTATTGCAGCCCCTTCGGATGCAAAGACTTCAGCCATGAATCTGGTATCGTAACCGACGATAACCTGGGACCCGGGTGCGCGCTTAGCGATCCAGTCTGATATCGCTTGCGTGACGCGACGCACGGCGTCGAATGTGAATTCGTCGGCGATAATGGCGCGCCAGCCGGAAGTCCCGAACTTTATCATTCCTTGAATTGTGCTCGGTCTGTGAGGAGACCGCCGGAAAATCCTGCAAGCGAATGGGAGCGTCCAAGCCCAAGTGGGGGACGGGCCGTGGCAGCAGGAACGGACTGTACCATCTTTCCCAGTCCGGCGCAACAATTTTCTTCTTGAAGTTTAAGATTGTTTGCTTGAGACGATACATCAACAGTGAGCTGAGATCGAACGGTGATCTGGACGCGATTGTGACGGACGGGACTCAAGCGGACGTGCGGTTATAAGAAGTGAATTGCCAAGCATGGAACCATCTTCTTATCGCAAGGCGGGGCAGGTTCACGTTGCAGCGCCCGGTCCAACGTATTATTCTTTGGGACTATTCAACGGATCGCTTACGTGCTGAAATTCACCAAACCCCTTCATCTCGGCGAAACCAGGATAAGAATTGGAGGTCAATGCGTTGCCAGATTCTGTTAGCGCGATAGTAGCTCACCTGAAAGGCGAAGTAGCCAAAGCCATAGTCGGCCAGGATGAGGTGATCGAACAGGTGCTGATCGCGTTGCTGACCGAAGGGCACGCCTTGATCGAGGGTGTGCCCGGAACCGCCAAGACGCTTATGGTCAAGGTGCTCGCTCGCGCTATAGGCGCGGAATCCGGACGCATTCAGTTCACTCCCGATCTGATGCCCGCCGACGTCACCGGCACAAACATCTTCAACATGTCGACGTCGCTTTTCACGCTGCGGCGCGGGCCGATCTTCACCGACTTGCTGCTGGCCGACGAGATAAATCGCACTCCTCCCAAGACTCAGGCCGCGCTGCTGGAAGCAATGGAGGAGCGGCAGGTGACAATCGACGGTGAAGCGCACAAGCTCTCGCCACTGTTTACCGTTCTTGCAACACAGAACCCGATCGAATATGAAGGAACGTATCCACTGCCCGAGGCTCAACTGGACCGTTTCATGTTGAAGATAATCGTCAACTATCCAAACGCCGATGAAGAACTGCGAGTGGTAGCAAACTGGAATGCGGGCTTCAACGCTCGGCGTCTCGAAGACCTGGACATACAACCGATTCCCGATGCCGCAGCGGTGCTCAGTTGCCGATCACAGGTGCGCGGCGTAACGGTTGAGGAAGGCGTTCAGCGGTACATCGTCGCGATCATTCGGGGAACACGAACCGCGATCAACGTTTCCTGGGGAGCAAGCCCGCGCGCGGCGGTCGCTCTGCTGTTGTGCTCAAAAGCGCTGGCCGCGGTTCGAGGCCGCACCTTCGTAACGCCGGATGATGTGAAAGAGATCGCGAAGCCGGTGCTGCGCCATCGGATCGTGTTGCGCTCAGAAGCGGAGATTGAAGGTACGTTGCCCGACCAGGTGCTCGACGAAGTGATCGCTAGCATCGATGTGCCGAGGTGAAAGTGATGCGTGAAGCGTGATGACGTGATGCGTGATGCGTGATGCGTGACGCGTGACGGTCAGCATACAGTTGCCCGTGACGGTTCACGAATCACGCATCACGCATCACGCATCACGCATCTTGCCATTTGATATGAAAGAGCAAAAGAAACCAATACCGGCGGCGGCGGTTGCGTTTGTGAGAGATACCGAGCGCGGAATCGAGATCTATCTGAGCCGCCGGCCCGCGCACTTCCGGTATTACCCCGGCGCATTTGTTTTCCCTGGAGGCCGGTCGGACCCTGGTGACACCGACATCAAGGCTACCGCGCGTCGTGAGGTTCAGGAAGAAATCGGGATCGAAATCGACACCCAGCGTCTTGTACCGTTGAGGAACATCCACACCAGCGCGCATGCCGGTCCGGTCTATCACATGCTGACATTCGCTTATCCGGCGGAGAGCGAATTCAATACCAGTCTGAACCCCGAAGAGGTCGAAGAAGAAATGTGGATCATGGCTCGAGAGGCGCTCGCGCGTTTTGAACTGCCGTATCAGATTCGGGCGGCGGTCTACACCATCGCACGCTTCGCGAGCGTCGCGGACCTGCTAGGTGCTCTTGCTGAGGGAAGCATCGACGAGGATTACTGGATTTGAGATTTGTTTTCTCAACGCGATTCTTTGTTCTGCTCGCGGTCGGGCTTGCGCTGCTTTCGCTCGGATGGATCGGCCGGGGCGCGCTGTACCTGACGATTCTTTACGATGTCGGTTTGATGGTGACTGCCGTAGCGGACTATTTACTTTCGGAGAAGGCAGGTGCGTTTCGAGTCGAGCGCGAGATGGAAGAGCGCTTCGCAATGGGCGCAGAGAATGAAGTCACGATCAGAATTGCGAATCGCGGCCGGCGCAAAGTCACCTTCGTCGTCAAGGACGAGTACCCGCCGCAGATGGAGCTTGTAACTCCTCGCGAGGCACAGTTGACGGTTCCGCCGGGCCGCTCGCGAGTCTGGCGATACAGCTTGCTGCCGACCGCGCGCGGGAAATACGAATTCGGCAAGACTGTGCTTCGATTTCGAACTCCGCTTGGGCTGCTATGGCATCAATTGAGCTATCAGACCGCAACCGATGTGAAGGTCTATCCGGACATCCGCGAAGCGAGAAAGCATGAGATCTACGCTCATCGCAATCGACGCCCGGAACCCGGCTTACGCCGAATGCGCATTCGCGGTCAAGGACGCGAGTTTGAGTCGCTGCGCGAGTTCGTGATTGGCGACGAGATTCGACACATCTCCTGGCCGGCGACCGCGAGGCGGGGCAAGGTCATCACTCGACAGTACACGATCGAGCGCAGCCAGAATATTGTCGTGCTGCTGGACACGGGCCGGTTGATGACAGCACGGATCGGCAAGCTGACGAAGCTCGATCACGCGGTCAACGCTACGCTTTCGATCGCTTACGTAGCGGCGGCGGGGGGCGACAACGTCGGATTGGTCGCGTTCTCGCGTCGAGTGGTGAGCTACTTGCCGCCGCGCCGCGGCAGGGATCAGATCAACCGGTTGATGGAAGCGCTCTACAGTCTCGAGCCTCAGATGATCGAGCCGAGCTACAAGCGAGCGTTCAATTTCTTCGGCGCGAACTGTAAGCGCCGTTCGCTGGTCGTGATACTCACCGATCTGGTCGATCGCGATGCGTCTGCCGAGTTGCTCGCGCACACGTCGCAGCTTATGCCTCGCCATCTTCCTCTGATCATCACGATCGGCGATACCGACCTTCGAGAGATGGTGCGCGCGGCGCCGGCTTCTTCTGCCGACGTGTATCGTCAAGCAGTCGCCGAAGAGATTCTCCGCCAACGCGAAGAAGCATTGATGCGCATTCGTCACGCAGGCGGGCTCGCGCTGGATGTTCCTGCGGGAAGGCTGTCGCTCGAGTTGGTGAATAAGTATCTCGAGGTGAAGGAGCGAGGGTTGTTATGAAAAGAGCCCCGCGGAACTCATTTTGTTTCGAGGGTTGGTCTGTTCAGAAAGTACATGATCATCACCAAAGCGCTCATTGCGGAAATCAAAAACTTGTACGCAGGCGCAATATGCGCGGGCGAGATAAAGCCTTCAATCAAACCGGCAATCAACAGCATTGGTATGCAGCCGAGGATCAGCTTGATTGCTAACCTTCCATTCGTGACCAGAGCATCTATGCGCCTCAGATCCCCAGGCATCAACAGCGCTTTGCCGATCAAAAGGCCCGCGCCTCCCGCGATGAAGATTGCGGTCAGCTCGATCACCCCATGCGCTGAAACAAAGATCGGGATCTCCCAGAATCTATAGCGGACGCACAGGCTCATAACCATGCCGAGCAGCAATCCGTTTTGCGCCAGCACCAACAACGTGCCGATCCCGCCAAGCACGCCGCCGGCAAAAGCGTAGAACGTAACGGTGATATTGTTAGCTTGAATCGAAGTTGACGCGAGCGGGTTCGAATTGTTGACGGACTCAGTCCAGTTGTGATGCTCGGCGATTGACTGTCTCAACTGCGGCGCGATGCGATCGGCGAAGCCTTCGTCGAGGAGACAGGCGACAGCGGCAAATCCCGCAGCAAGCACAAAGGTCAGGAAGGCCGTCAGCGTGTAAGGGAGCGTTTTTCTGAAGACCGCGGGAAACTCGTAACGGAAGAACGAAACGAACACGCCGAAACCTGAAGATTCGCTGCGGTAGATGGCTCCGTGCGCGCGCGCGACCAGATGATTGAGGTAGTTCACCAGGCGTTGGTCGCGCACCTCTTCGCGGGCGATCGCCAGATCAGCAGCCGTGCGCCTATAGAGCTGCCCGAACTCTCGGACCTCGTCGCCGGTCAGACTCTTCAGCCGAAGTCGGGACGCCCGAGCAGTGAGATCTTCAAGCCGCTTCCATTTTCCCAACCGAGATTCGAGAAAGTTCTTCAGCACAGGATTCAGGATACAGGATTTGGGATCAGAAGTCAGAAGTCTGAAGTCCAGACAGCCGCAAGATCCACTTTGTTGGTGATCCCTTGTCCTGTATTCTGACTTCTGACCTCTGACCTCTGACTTCTGACTTCTGACCTCTGAGCCCTATGCCATTCTCGTCACTCATCGGAAACGAACGGATCAAGAAGCTGCTGCAACGCGCGGTAGCCGAGGGCCGCGTTGGGCAATCGCTGTTGATGGCGGGGCCTCGGGGTGTCGGCAAATATCAGTTCGCGATAGCCCTCGCTCAAGCGCTCAACTGCGAGCATGCAACACAAGGGGACGCGTGTGGAGAGTGTGTGCCTTGCGGCAAGATTGAACGCCGGGAGCACGGTGACGTGCGAATACTGATGCGTGAGAGCAAAGACCCTTCGATCAAGAAGGACCATAAGAGCCAGTTCATTAAGATCGAACAGACGCGCGCAATGTCCGAGCAAGCGCAGTTCCGTCCCTATGAAGGACGCCGCCGGGTCTTCATTATCGATGAAGCGGAATGCCTGCAGCACCAGGCGGCAAACTCCTTGCTGAAGACGCTCGAAGAGCCGCCCCCGACCTCCCTCGTCGTTCTTGTTACTTCAAAGCCTTATTCGTTGATCGAAACGATTCGCTCGCGGTGTCTGATGTTGAGCTTCGCGCCGCTCCGCGCGGAAGAAATTGAAGAGCACCTGCGGGTGAAAGCGAACAGACCGATCGACGAGGCGCGATTACTTGCACGCCTGGCGCGTGGTAGCATTGGCCACGCTCTTGAAATCGATATAGGCGAGTACCGCGAGATGCGGAATACTGTGCTGCAGATTATTGAGACTCTCAGCTTGGAGCGCGAGGTGACAGCTCTGCTGGGCGCGAGCGAGTATCTTGGCCGCAGGCTCGAGAAGGATGCGTTCGAAGAACACCTCGACACATTGATCCTGTTATTTGACGATCTCTTTCATTTGAAGCTGAACGGGTCAGATGAATCGCTGACGAACGCGGACATCGCCGACCGTTTGAGGCGAGTTGCCGAGAACATAACGATCGAGCAGATTATGGAATGGGTTGATCGGATTGAGGTGATCTTTCGCGCGCTTCCTCGAAACATCAACCGGCAGCTTGCGATGGACTCGATGCTGATAACTGGCTAGGGTGGCTCGAACTCGCAGCCCAGGCTAGAATCCCCGAAAAATTGGGCGGCAAATCTAACAAAGTGAGTTACAACCGAGCGTTTTGCGTCTATAATCACGGACGGGCGAGTAATCTGTCTGACTTCTGGGTTTCGGGCACAAGCAGATCAAGCTGAAATTGAATAGCTGAATCTGAATCTGTTCATGGGGCGAGCCGACAATCTCTTTCAGTTTGGTGCCTTCCGCCTGGATGCGGGCGAGCGGGTGCTCCTGCGCGATGGGCGACTCGTACCGCTACCTGCGAAGGTTTTGAGCACTCTTCTCCTCCTCGTTCGGAATAACGGCCATGTAGTTGAAAAAGACGTTCTGATGAAAGAAGTTTGGCCGGATGAGTATGTGGAGGAAGGAAATCTCGCCCAACACATCTTCATGCTGCGGAGGGCTCTGGGGGAAAGCACCGAGAATCCCAAGTACATCGAGACTGTTCCGCGTCGAGGCTATCGTTTTGTCGCCAAAATGATAGAGCCCGAGGAAAAGGCTCATGAGAAAGGGATCGATTCTCTTGCGGTGCTTCCTTTTATTAATGCGAGTAATGATCCCAACATGGAATACCTCTCGGATGGGATAACCGAGAGCATCATGAATAGCCTTTCGCACCTTCCGCAGTTGAAAGTGATGGCACGTAGTACAGTCTTTCGTTACAAAGGGGCTGGTATTGACCCGCGAGAGGCTGGCCATAGTCTCGGAGTCCGCGCAGTGATGATGGGCATTGTTCAACAGCTTGGAGAACAACTTGTCATAAGCGCAGAACTGGTCGATGTTGAGGATGGATCGCGGATCTGGGGCGAACAATATCACAGGAAGTCCTCGGACATTTTTTCTCTGCAAGATGAATTGGCTTGGGAGATCCCAGAGAAGTTACGCCTTAGATTGAGCGGTGAGCAGAGGGAAAAACTAACGAAACGCTTTACGGAGAACAGGGAGGCCTACGAGTTTTATCTTAAGGGACGATACGCCTGGGCCAGAAGAGCCATTGAGGATCTGAAAAAAGGAGTTGAATACTTCCGGCAGGCAATTGCTGAAGACCCGAACTATTCCCTGGCGCATGCTGGAATAGCGGATTGCCTCGTCTTACTTGGGTTATTCGGAGCTGACAATCCACGAGAGATCATGCCGCAAGCCAAGGCGTCCGCCATGAAGGCCATTCAGTTGGATGAAACCGGGGAAGCTTACGCTTCATTGGGTCAGATAAAACTCATCTATGATTGGGATTGGACAGCAGCGGAGGCGGATTTTCAGCAAGCCGTACGCCTCAGCCCAACTTATCCGACAGCCCATCAGTGGCATGGTGAATATCTGGCGTCGATGGGTCTATTTGACCAGGGGCTGGCAGAGCTGAAGAAGGCCCGGGATCTCGATCCACTCTCGCTCATCATCAATACAAATCTTGGACTCAACTTCTATTGGGCACGGCGCTACGATCTCGCTATCGAACAATTGGAACGTGCACTCGAACTGGAGCCAAATTTCTCCCGCGCGCACCTCCACCTTGGAATGTGTTACGAGCGCAAGTTGATGTACCGAGAAGCCATCGCCGAACTAGAAAAGGCGAGATCCATCAGTGAAAACTCATGGACTCTAGCTGGCCTCGGTCACTGCCACGCTTCCTTCGGCGCGAGAGCGGAGGCTGAAAGGTTTCTAGACCAGCTGTTGGAGTTGTCGCGACGTCAATTTGTTTCGTGCGCCACGATCGCAGTTGTCTATGCCGGATTCCCGGACCGGGTAGATCAGGCAATGGAATGGCTGGAGAAGGCTTATGAGGAACGCTCCGGACTACTCATCTGGCTAAAGGTGTGGCCGATGTTTGACCATCTTCGCTCAGACGCGAGGTTCGTTCGTCTTTTGCGGCGTATTGGGCTTGCGACTGATGGTGAACGACTCTAGCTGGTGCCAGATCGGATGAGTTGTGGGCCCACTCACCAAAAACCTCGACACGCAAGCGCGGCCCCGCGCTTGCGAACCGCAGCAAAAAGCGATCGAACGACAATCCCTAACTCGTTCCAGGAGAACCTTGAGGCTCTGGCGGAAAAACTGCGCGCGTTAGAACTTGATCCGCTATCGCTGCACATGAACCTGAAGCATCGGGTTTACGTTGTGGCTGATGCACCGGATTTGGCGAGGCGCTAATGGTGTTCACGAGCCGTGTCCCTTCAGCGCTGACGTGCGAACCCCAGTGTCCGCTCATCTCCAGCTAAGAACTTGCTAATAACTCTCTAAGAATCACCCAAAGACTTGTGGCCCCGCTGTCGCTATAATCCGCCTGGTCACGCCGCAGGTTTGCTAAAGCGATGACTCGGTAGATTGCCTCGGTTACGCGAGGATCAGGAGGGAAAAATGAAAAGTAAAAGGGTCTGGCTGAGCATTGCGTTCGTCGTTATGCTCAGCATGTTCGGTGCTACCTATAGCAGTGGCGACGTATTCATGGTCGAGGAATTCGGCGCGCGCTGCACCTGCAGCCATCCCGTTACCGGCCATTACGGCGCACTATGCCGGGTAGGTCCTTATTGGGAGTGTTGTCCAGCGGATTGTTGGATTCCGATCTAGAGACGTTTTCACGGCTTTCTGTGGAAAAGGGAAAGCACCGACAACTTTGAGGTGGGTCCTGGTCGTCCTGTTTTTCCTAGTCGTCGGATTTGGTTTCCTTGGGCCGGTGGTTTCAGCTTATCCGGTGGTTATCGCTGATAAGGTGGCTCTGCCAACTGTTGGAATCCAAACCCGAACCATACTGGATCTTGCGACGAACACAGTGTTCGATAGTGTGTGTCTGGTTCCGACCGTCGAGTAAGCAACGTGTAATCTTTTTTGCGAAAGGAGGAAAGCAATGAGAAAGTTACGGTTATGGTTTTCCCTGGGGGTCCTGGTTCTTGTCGTCGGATTTGGGTCCATCGGGCCGGTTTCAGCCGACTTTGAATTAATGGAAGACGGCTATGGAGCTCCAAGGTGTAATTGTTGGTATCCAAACTCAAACACCTATGGGGTTCGAAGTGGTGAGGACTGTCCCTCGACTAACTGCTGGGTTCAAGTCTGAGGAACTTGAGTACCCGGTTTTGTGGGCATTTGCCGACATTGGTGGGCTTCGCTCAGCCGAGCTCGGGATGTGCGAGCCCACCAGGTTTACGACTAATTCTTGGTTCCGGTCCGGGGTCTGAATAGTGAGACTGACAAGGAAGACATCCGCGTTATTAGTTGGTGTCGCGATGGTTGCCATCCTGCTTGGTCTCTGGTTCTACAGTCACCGGACACCAAAGCCCGAATGTAACTGCGTGTTTCCAAACTCAGGGAGATACGGAGTGATCCAGGATGGCCAGTGCGTTGTAGTTGACTGCACCAGAAAACAATAGAGGATCGCAATGCAGCATTGTTCTTCCCTTTTAAAGCGCACTTAGAGGCGGAGCACAGCAGGCCTCCTGTGAATTGGACGAACTTCCGAAAATTGACGGTCTCCCGAGGTTGCGATGGAAAACTCAGTTGAACTCACCCAGACGAAGCAGACTGTGTGGCGGAGTTTTTTCGACCCAGCCTACATCGTTCTTTTGTTAGGTATTGCTATCGCGGTAGGGTTTATCATAACGCTATCTCGCGACAAGGCCCGGCTGAGAGCGGTGCTTGACGACGCGTCCGGGACACTATGTGGGCCACAGTCCGCTCAGGTCGGAGATATCCTGCCGGCTTTCAAGAGCACCGGAATAGATGGCAACCCGACGGAGGTCGGCTACGACGGATCCCGCCGGTCCTTGATTCTGATCTTTTCGCCGGCATGTGGAGTGTGCAGTCACGAACTACCAATTTGGAACCGGCTGGCGAATGCGGCTGAGTCGATGAACATCGCTGTGCGCGGTATTTCCCTCGACCCCCTGGACGAAACGAAAAGCAACCTCAAAGAGAAACAAGTAGCTTTCAAAACGCTTATTATGCCGAGCATGTCTGTTCGACGAGCGTACAGGGTGGTCAGCATTCCCGAGATTTTGATAGTGTCAGCCGGCGGATTTGTTGAGTGGGTACATTATGGAGCGCTCACAGATGAAAAAGAGGCAGAGCTGCTATCAAAGCTTCGACCGGCTGAGCGGTAGAGGACTGCCCCTCTGTGCCGCTTGGACTTCGAACCGTCGGTTTGGTGTTGTCACCTAGGCCATGGACTCAGTCTCAAGAGATGTCCGCTATGCGATAAGAACGCTGCTCAGATCTCCACTGTTCGGCACCGGAGCGGTGTTGACACTGGCTTTGGCCATTGGCTGTTGTACAGCAACCTTTAGCATTATCAGCTTCGCTCTGCTCCGTCCGATTTCGTGCGACGAGCCGGACCGGTTGGTGGTTTTGGATGATGCGTTGCTGAGCCTGAGAGGCGACTCTTCACCGGGACCCCTTCTTGACTGGAAAGAGGGGCTTCAGACCTTCGCGGATGTGGCTGCCTATAGCGATTACAACGGCGGCGCCAATCTTTCGGGAGCCGGCGAGCCTAGTCGCGTACAGTGCGTCGAAGTGAGCGCAAGCTTCTTCAGAGTACTTGGCGTGAACGCCGCGCTTGGCCGGACAATCGGTGCGGAAGAAGAGCAAAGTGGCAATAATCGCGTAGCGATAATTAGCGCCGGGCTATGGAAGCGCGATTTCGCAGCTTCGCCCGAGGTTCTTGGCCACACCATTTCGCTCAACTCAATTCCATTCACGATAATAGGCGTAGCTCCCGCCGACTTTCGACCTCCGACACGAGCTGAGCTCTGGGTTCCAATCTCGCTTGGAACGGATCGCGTGTTGACCAGCCCAACAATCTTCTACAACATAATCGGCCGGTTGAGGCCGAAGGTGACCCTTGATCAGGCAAGATCTGATGTTGCGGCCTTGAAAGAGCGATTCAGGCAAGTGCGAGCCGAAACCTGGGTGGCCAGGAGGAACATAAAGGTAGTTCCTCTGATCGAACGCATTACAGGTAGCTCTCAGACGGCTTTTCTTGTCCTGGCAGGTTCTGTGCTTCTCGTGATGCTGATAGCATGCGCGAACGTAGGAAACCTGCTCTTGAGCCGAGCGACGCTCCGGAAGAGGGAGATGGCTGTGCGAGCGGCTTTGGGGGCATCGCGGTTGCGACTGGTCCGTCAGCTTCTGATAGAGAGTTTAGTCGTCGCCTCTGCAGGCGGTTTCCTGGGTTTTCTCGCGGCTCACTGGTTCTTGCAGAGTCTGAGGGGACTCAGCGCCACTCAGATGTCGCCAGTTGTCGGCGCAACCATCGACGCCCGCGCTCTTATCTTCACTCTGGCGGCTTCCTTGTTGACCGGAGTATTAGCTGGCCTTGCTCCGGCGATTCACGCATCCAAGGTTGATTTGAATGAGTCGCTCAAAAGGGGAGCGGCTGAGCAGGCGGGCGGGACTAGATGGGGGAGGCTTTTTGTTATTTCGGAGATCGCCCTGGCGCTGGTGCTGCTCAGCGGCGCTGGACTCTTGGTCAAGAGCCTGGTTCGTCTTCAGCATGTTGATTCAGGTCTTGACCCTACGAACGTTCTAACCGTCAGCATAGATTTGCCCCGCCAGAAGTATCCTCAAAAGGACATGCAGCTCCCGTACGGGCAACTGCTTAGCCGTCTGGCTTCGATTAGCGGGTGCCGCTCCGTTGGCGCAATCAACGCGCTGCCATTCAGCAACACTGATGTTTTCGCGGCCTTGTTTGATCTGGTTGGTCAGCCTGCTGATAAGAAGTTACAGGATGGATTCGCGACCAAGGACCGATTCGCCACTAATCTTGTCGTCACGCCAAATTACTTTCGAACCATCGGCATACCGCTACTCAATGGACGGGTATTCTCGGAACGAGATAGTGAGGTTTCTCCCAAGGTCCTGATTGTCAACAGGTCATTCGCGAAGCGATACTGGCAGAATGAAGATCCCATCGGAAAACTCCTTTTGATCGCAGGCGATCCGACGCCTAGCGAGATCGTCGGGGTCGTTGGCGACGTGAAGCACTTCGGGCTGGAAAAAGACTCCTTGCAAGAAATGTACAGACCCTACACTCAGAGCTCTTCAGCTTTAACAAGCTTCGTCATCAGAACCGAGGATGACCCACTGCTAGTTGTTCCTGCCGTGCAGGCCGCAGTCAAGGCCTTGGAT